>JAAEMC010000487.1 GCA_024225895.1 Desulfobacteraceae bacterium
AAAAAATCATAGCCGAGCACCAGCCCGAATTGGCGATATTGGGCAAAAGTATGATAATTCACAAAGAACCGGTCAAGGAGATAAGACAGCTTGTGGACACCTATGCCCCGAACTGCATTGTGATGTACGATATGGCACATGTTCTGGGCCTGTACGGCCCTCATTTCCAGGAGCCATTGAAAGAAGGCGCCCATATAATTACCGGCTCCACCCATAAAACCTATTTTGGTACCCAAAGAGGAGTGATCGCATCTGATTTTTCACAAGATGATCCAAGATATGAGCTCTGGGAAGCGGTTCAAAGAAGGACTTTTCCCGGCAGTGTCAGCAACCATCACCTGGGAACCATGACAGGGCTTCTTTTTTCTGCTTTTGAAATGAATCATTTCAAGGACGAATACCAGAAGGCTGTAATCCATAATGCCAAAGCATTTGCCAAGGCACTAAAAGATCAGGGCCTGGATGTGGCAGGGGATGAAGCCATTGATTTTACACAAACCCACCAGGTAATCTTGAATGTCGGCTATGGGAAAGGCGCGAAAATCGCCAAGACCCTGGAAGAAAACAACATCATCGTCAATTACCAGGCCACACCGGCAGAAGAAGGCTTTACCGCATCAGGGGCTCTTAGAATGGGGGTTGCGGAGATGACCCGTTTTGGTATGGGTGAAGATGATTTCAAAGAACTGGCAGGACTCATGGCAGATCTCATCCAGAAAGGGAATCATATCAAAGAAAAAATTACATCATTGAAATCCGGATTTTGTAAGCTGCAATACTGTTTTGAAGAACATGACATGTCGGATGCAGCTGCAGCTTTATTTAAATCGTTAAAATAAAACCGCAGCTGATTTCGCATTGTTCACATCTGTTTTTTCATAACGACAAACTGGCGGTGGCAAACTTCCATCGTCAGTCTGGGTTATGTTATTATCTCATATCTATTTATTTTTGTTTGAAATTTTAAATAGTTTCCATACAATTTGGAATCATTCAGGAATTGATTTCATCTCTTACTAATATGGTGTATTGAACATGAAAAAGGATAATAACACACTTGGTGACAAAAAATCCTTGGAAAATTCATGCCAGTGTTACATGCGTTTACCCTGGCCCAAAATACGGCAAACCTTTACAGCAATGGCATAGATGATATCCAAAGGCAGATGTTGTGCAATGGTCTTGTCATATAACAATTTTGCCTCACTTTCAAAATCTTCATCCCCCTGCCAGTACAAGACCGCAATGGGGATATGAGGTGTAATTTCAAACCAATAGGCTTTATCTGCCATTTCAATGGGATTTCCCAGATGGGTTTGGCAGATCTTTTCAAATTCAGGGAGGTCGTTTTTAAAAACATGTGTTATCAAATGAGTGGGGATGGTGTGAGGTCCCCTGAAAAAGGCCGCGCCTCCAGGGATATCTTTTTCAGATACCCATTGGCCAGACGGTTTAATATTTTTAGATTTCATCAAATAATAGAGGATGAACAAGTTCAAATAATCATCATGAAACTTATTATTGGAAGTCAGTGAAATGATCTTGTTTTCATTGAGCAGCACCTTGTAATCATTGCCCCACACCTGAATGGTATATTCATTATTATCTGAATTATATTTGCAATGGGTCCTGGCAGCAACATCTACCGGATCATATGCAGCCAAATCTTTAAAATGAACATCTTCTACAAAATCACTCATATTGATCTCCTTAATTTTTCAATTTTTAATTTCAATAGGCATACCAAGCCTCGAGCAGGGAAGCATTCATGGTTTTCTGGGACATTACCACCCCCAGAATACCAGCCTTACAGGCCAGTCTCCTGGGAATTTTATTTCTGACAATTAACATACTGATATAAGTTCCTTCAGGCTTCATTTTAATCTGTTCCATAAGTTCGTTATAATGTGTAATTTTCATGCCGTCATATTCCAGAATAATATCATCCTTTTGGAGCCCGATCTCTTCTGCCAGGCTGTTTTCAATCACATCCCTGACAACTGAAACCTGACTAAGGTTGGCAGTATCAGCCTCTTTTAAATTCTCTTCATCTTTTGGCTTTGTCTTTTTTTTAACAGGTTTTAAATGACCCGGAACCACAACAACCTTTTTTAGAACAGCGTTTTCAAAAACCAGAGCGTAATTATCCTGGTTTAATTTTCTAAGTATTTTTTTGATTACAAAAGGGAGCTCGCCTGAAATTTCCAAGGTGATGGTTTGATTGTACAGATGTGCAAGGCCGGATATTTCAACATCAAAGGTCTTTTTAAAATGGTGGACAAGCACCTTGATATCAATATCCTTGATGGAAATGGCAATGGCTGTTTCATGGGTTTGTTCAAATCCTTTTTCCAGCTTACTACTGGCAAAAAAAGGCACACAAAAACATAAAAACATAAAAACTATGGTAAAATAAAATTTTAATTTTAACTTGTTCATCTTCACTTTAATGCTATTGGGATCGTTTGCCAGCCATCTTTTCAATATCCACACGGATAACGGCAACGCTTTCAATATTCTCTAAAGTAAAATCAAATGGCCTGTCTGAATACTGGCTCATAATAGTTCCCAAAGCCTTTTGTTTTTCTGACGGATCATTTACCAGACAAGCCGTTCCTTCTCCTATTACACTTTCATATGCCATGCCCCATTTGCAGGGATCCTTGGCTTTATTAATTTTAACCAGATGATCAAATTCAAAACATACCAAAGGATTTTTCTTTATCAGATCTATTTTCCGGCCTTGTGTTGCGCTATGAAAAAAAAGACACTTATCCTTATATCCAAAACATAACGGTACAATGTAGGATCTTTGGCCATCTACAAGACCTAATCGGCAAACCCTGGCTTTTGAAATAACCGCTTCGATATCTTCTATGTCTTTGATTTCTTTTTCATTTCTTCTCATATGAGACTCCTCTTAAATATTATAAAATCATGCTCCGATATTCCGCTGATGCCAAAGGGCCTTACCTTGGCATCATGGCAATCAGACCCGCCTGTAGCCACCAGATCATACTTTTTCGCCCACGAAAGCATCTGCACCTCATGGGCCTTGTCATGGCCCGGATAATAGACTTCAATGCCTTTAACACCGGCATCTAAAAATTCAGGTAAGAGTTCTTCAACAACTTCCACTTTGGGCAATACTTCTTTATAGTGGCCGCCTCCTGGAAATGATCCAGCCGCCGGATGGGCAAGCACAGCTAACAGTTTCTCTTTTTTTATAAAACCAGACACCTGGTTCAAATCAATGCCGGACGGAAGATAGGCCGGGCTGTTATTGCTGATAATTGCGTTGATGGTATCTTTACTTTTAATATGGTGCTTTTCCTTTAAAGCAATGGCAAAATGGCGGCTTGAAGCATTATTACTATAGCAGGAGATATCTTCAAATGTAATATCCCTGCTAAGTATAGGATCTTTGCCTTTTGGCCCAAATACCTTGTTGATTTCTTTGACCCTGGCATTCACCAAAGTGCTCCCCCTGCCATTGGCAAGGATGGATTGAAACCGGGCCATGAATTTTTCATCTTGCACTCTCTTTTCTGAAAAATAGCATAGAAGATGAAGAGTCCCTGTAAAAAACGTCTGTTTTATCCGTATGGAGACTTCTACACCGGGGATTACTTCAATTCCATTATGTTTCCCCGCAATTACTGCCTCATTAAGCCCTCCTACCGTATCATGGTCTGTAATCCCAATGGCTTTAATACCAGTCTTCCCCGCAATTTTCACCAATTTTTGTGGTATAAAATCCCCATCAGAATAATTGGTGTGATTGTGTAAATCTGCAAAGATCATTTTTCTATATAATATCCTTTATTTTCAATGCTTTTCAAATGTGCCTCTCTTATATAACGCATCTTCAAACCAAAGGGAACGCCATTTTTTTAAAATTAATTAAGATAGTATTTGATTTTTTAGCATCAAATGTGCGAAAAAAAATGATTGAATCGCTTTTTTAACCCTTTTGGAAATAATAAGGAAGACAGGACAAATGACACATAGTATTGATATTATTATTGAATTAGGAAAGATCAACTCATTAGAAGCTGCAGATGACATATTCAAATCCGCCATGGACCAGGAACACTATTCACGCCTTTCAAAAATTAAAAATCAAGACGTATTACTGCGCATAGCCAATGCTATTGTACTGTGCAAACCGGATTCAGTCTATATAAACACAGGTTCGGATTCAGACAAAGCTTTCATACGGCAGCTTTCCCTGGATAAAAAAGAGGAAAGCACCCTTGCCATGGATAAGCACACCATCCACTTTGACCTTGCCCAAGAGCAGGGAAGAATAGTGGACAGAACGTATTATATCGCAGATTCGGATGAGCATATCAGTTCCCTTGCCAATCGGATGGATAGAAATCAGGGGCTCACAGATGTTAAAACTAACTTAACCGGCATAATGAAGGGCAAAATCATGGTGGTAGGGTTCTACATGAGAGGGCCTGTGGGATCACCTGTATCCAATCCGGCTCTGGAAATCACCAGCTCTGCCTATGTTGGCCACAGTGCAGAAATGCTCTATAGAAATTCCTATGAAGCCTTTGACAAGGAAGTCGATGCATTAGGGCATTTTTTCACCAACTTTCACAGCGAAGGCCAAAACCGGCCGGAAGATTTACCGGATGCCAGGGTCTTTATGGACCGCAAATTTTTAACCACATATAGTTTTAAATGCACTTACGCAGGCAACACCTTACTTTTAAAAAAGGGAAACCATCGCTTTGCCGTTGATAAGGCCGTTTACCAAAACCGGGGCAATGAATTATCCGAGCATATGTTTATTACAGGCATTAACGGCCCCGGCAACCGCACCACATGGTTTGCCGGTGCAGCTCCCAGCGGATGCGGCAAAACCACCACAGCCATGGCCGGAAATGTCTTTGTCGGCGATGATCTTGCCCAAATGTGGATTGCCAAAGACGGCAGCATCCGCTCGGTCAATCCGGAATGCGGTATCTTCGGTATTGTAGAGGATGTGAACTGGGAAGGGGATCCTTTATTGATGAAAATTTTAAGGGAACCCGGCCATGAAGTCATCTGGTCCAATGTACTTATTGATGAAAACAAAATCCCCCACTGGGTTGGTAATAATGAAAATCACCCGGACAAAGGATTCAATTTTCAAGGAGAGTGGGATAGGGAAAAAACAGATGACAACGGCCAAAATATCCCGCTGTCCCATCCAAATTCCAGGTGTACGATCATGTCCCAGTCCCTTGCCAATTATTCCAACGAGGCTGAGAATCCTGAAGGTGTTGAAACCAGGGTGTTCACTTATAGTGGAAGAGATGCAGATACAATGCCGCCGGTGTGGGTAGCCCCGGATTCTGACAGGGGAGTTATCATTGGGGCCTGCATTGTTTCAGCAGCCACGGCTACAGAAGTCGGTGCCACCGGCATTAAAAGAGCTCCCTGGGCAAATGCACCCTTTATACCCGGTGCATTGGGCGATTATATGGATGCCCAGTTTCAATTTTTCGGCAGTGATAAAATCGCAGCAGATAAAAAACCCATCATGGCAGGGCTCAATTATTTTCTAACCCATAAGGCCCGAGGCGGTGATTCCGGCGCGCTCCTGGGAGAAAAAAAGGATGTGAAGGCATGGCTGGCATGGCTTGAGAGATATGCTCATAATGAAATGGAATTTATTTCAACACCCATTGGCAACCTGCCCAAATATGAAGACCTTAAAATCTTGTTCAAAGAGATCATCAACAAGGACTATCCCAAAGATCTCTATGATAAACAATTCTCGCTCTATCTGGATAATATATTAAAGCGTGTGGAACTGCAGCAAGAGGCTTATTCAAAGGAAGATGGTATCCCTGAAAAACTTTTTGAAATTTTAGCTGTCCAAAAAGAGGCTCTTTTAACCCTCAGAAAGGCCCACGGCAGCGTGGTAGCACCCGACAAATTAATCGCATAACCTTTGTTTAAAAATAAAAATCCCTGGGGTAATGTATTATTCATAACACCCAGGGATTTTCATTTAAAACTAAGATTGACCAGTGCTTTTATTTTTTACCCAAATGTTGGGGTATTGGCATCTATTTCACTATTTTGATGAGTTCAACTTCAAATATCAATGTTGATCCCGGCTTAATGACATTGCCCGCGCCCCTGTCACCATAGGCCAAATCTGAGGGGATGAATAACATCCACCTGCTTCCTGTTTTCATAAGCTGCAATGCTTCTATCCATCCTTTAATGACCCCATTCACCTGGAATTGTGCGGGTGCACCCCTTCTGTACGAAGAATCAAACACAGTACCATCAATCAAGGTTCCTTTATAATGACATTCCACTTTATCTTCAGGTCCGGGTGAAGGGCCGTCTCCCTTTGCAAGAATTTTATACTGCATCCCTGACGGCAAAACGATAACGCCCTCTTTTTTCTTATTGTCTTCTAAAAATTTTTCACCGGATAATTTATTTTTTTCAGATTCTTTTTTTATCTCTTTAATCTGCTTTTGCCTTGCCAGCCGCTGATAGGTAACCAGAACCTGTTTGATTTCCGCTTCGCTCATCTTCGACTGGCCTTTGTGATTATCCTTTATCCCCATGATATAATATTCAGGATCCAGTTCAAAATTGGCTTTTAGTTTTTCAAAAATATCATAGCCCAGTGCATAGCTGATTTGCTGGTTAGTATCGTCCGACATTTTCACATCATTTTCTTTCTTCTCTTCAGCAAATACGGCCAGGCAAATGGTAATAGCAACAATAACGGATATACATACTTTTCCCAAAAAACGGTTCATTAAATTCTCCCCTTAAGATAGCTGATATTATAAGATAGCTTCAGGTAACAAATTTATTGCAGATTTACAATCATTAATGAGAAATTACAAGAATGCATCTTTTTGCTCAGTTTTTGCTTCGCAACATATTAATATATGATACACATTTATTCTTTCAGCCCCAAATAGGCAGACCCTGACACAACATTTCCCGACCCAAATAAAAATCGTGTTTGATAGTTTTTTTTGGCACGTCTTAAAAACTCATAATCACGATGACACCATTGGAAATATCGCCGAAGAAATTGACGACCAGGTAGTGTATATCAGTATGAA
>JAAEMC010000488.1 GCA_024225895.1 Desulfobacteraceae bacterium
GAACCGATTAAAAGAAATTGGCAGTTATTGTGAAAAAACAGCAACGACTTTTTTTGATGCAATTATGCAAACTGCTCTTCAATGTGTCGGTTTGTTAGAAAAAAGAAAGTTTGCGAGTAATTTTTAAACCCGAAAGTTGAGATTGTATCAATAAAAGTGCAGGGGACGGACACACAGATCCGCCCCCTGCATAAATTTTCCAAATTCCAGTACAACAAAAGAGAATTTTAGTTAAGGCTTTCTCTTATCCCTCAGAATATTGTTCGAAATGACTATCCGCTGAATTTCACTAGTACCCTCATAAATTGTGAACACCCTGGCATCTCTGTAGTACCGCTCCACATCATAGTCCTTGGTAAAGCCGTATCCGCCGTGCATTTGGATCGCTCTTGCCGTGACCGTATTCACCATTTCAGAAGCAAAAAGTTTGGCCATGGATGCCTCTTTGGTAAAAACTTCCCCTCTGTCTTTCATGGCAGCAGCAGAAAAAACCAATTGCTTGGCTGCTTCAATCTGAACAGCCATGTCTGCAATCTGAAACCTTATGGCCTGATGCTTTGAAATGGCGCTGCCGAATTGCTTTCTTTTTTTGGCATATTTCACTGCTGCATCAAATGCAGCTGTGGCAACCCCAAGGCTTTGAGATGCGATCCCAATTCTGCCGCTGTCCAGGCCGGACATGGCAATTTTAAAGCCGTCACCTTCATTACCCAGCATATTGGCAGCAGGGACTCGGCAGTTCTCAAAAATCAGATCTGTAGTATCAGAGGCCCTTAAGCCCATTTTATCTTCCATGTGGCCCACCACAAGCCCTTTGGTACCCTTGGGAACAATAAAACAGCTAATACCCTTATGACCTTTGGTTTCATCTGTTTTAGCAGTTACCAAAACCACCTTGGAATGCTTACCGGATGTAATAAATCTTTTAGTACCGTTGATGATAAAATCATCACCATCTTTTACTGCAGTCGCCTCCTGGCTGACCGGATCAGACCCGGCCTCCGGCTCTGTCAGTGCAAAGGCGCCAATCATTTCCCCGGATGCCAGGGGCACCAGGAACTCCTCTTTTTGTGCTTGCGAACCAAATTTATTTAGGCTTTCACAGACAATGGAATTCTGAACAGACATCACAACAGATGTTGATGCGCAGGAATAGGCGATTTCAGATAGCGCCAGCACATAACTGATGGTATCGGCTTCCTCTCCGCCATATTCCTCCGGAATCATCATTCCCATCAGTCCGAGTTCTCCCATCTGCTTAAAATTATCTGCTGGAAACTCTTTAGATTTGTCACGGTCCATTGCCGTGGCTGCCACCACTTTTCTTGAAAATTCCCTGACCATATTTTGAATCATCAAATGCTCATCAGTAAGCTTGAACAACATCATTTACTCCTTTTCAACCTTATATATCTATCCGGATGGGTTACCGGCACATTGTAAACAAGTCGAAACGATTCCCGTTAAGGAAACCATATATCTTTTTTAAGATACATATCCCTGCTAAGGGGCATACACAACGACAATAAGTTCTGCATCGTTTTTCCCAACATTTCTCAAATCATGTTTAACACCAGAATTAAAATGCAGAGAATTTCCTGTATTTAGGGTATTGATATTATCTCCGACCTGGACTTCAACTTTGCCTTTTAGCACATATACAAATTCTTCCCCCTCATGCTGGAATCCGACTCCGTCATGGGCTTTCTGGGCTTCAACTACGATTCGAAACGCCTTTAAATGCTTATTTTCCGCCCCTGGCGTCAGCGGGGTATAGGCATAATTATCAGTCCGTTTGGTATATGCTGTGGACCTGGTTTTTGCCGTATCATCCTGCTCTTTTAGTAAATAGCTGGAGTCGATACCAAGAGCCCTTGACATCTGCAATAATGTTCCGACTGACGGAATTTGCTCTCCGCCTTCAATCTTTTTTATTCTTTCTTTTGAAAGCCCGGTTTCATTTGCCATGGTCTCCAGCGACATCTTCTTTTCCAGTCTGGCTTTTCTAATTTTCTTTCCTGTCGGGGTAACCCCGTCTTTTTTTTTAGCCATTTTTACTCCATATATGTAAAATTAATGTCAACATGTTTTTGACTGAGCGCTCGCTCACTATTTATGCCGTAAAAAAATAAATTTTTAACCGTTAAATATATATGCCTTAATTTACCAAAGGCCCGGAAACAGGATCACTTGAAATGGAGCATAAATCATTATCAATAAAAATTATACTATACCGATTCTACCGTAACCCTGTCTTTTCCTTGCCAGGTCAATTCTCTGTATGTAAGGGCTGCTAATCAATAACTTCGATCCAGCCTTCGGTATCCTCTTTGTTCCCGTATTGAATACCGGTTAAGGCATCATAAAACTTCATGGATGTTGCTCCTGGATTTCCATCCCCGATTTGAATGACCTTTTCCCCATACCTGATCTCACCCACAGGGGAGATGACGGCTGCCGTGCCGGAACCAAAGCATTCAAGCAGACTGCCTTCTTCGTGGGCCTGGAATAATTCATCCACGCTGATCTTTCTTTCTACGACCTTCATGCCCCATTTTCGGGCCAGGGCCAGAACAGATTTTCTGGTAATACCGGGAAGTATGCTTCCGCTTAGATCCGGTGTCACCACTTCATCTTTAATTATAAAAAAGATGTTCATGGCACCCACTTCTTCGATATATTTACGTTCAATGCCATCCAGCCACAAGACCTGGGCATAGCCCTCTTTATTGGCTTTTTCAGATGCAATGAGGCTGGCTGCATAATTTCCCGCTGTCTTGAACTCACCCACGCCTCCTTTAGCTGCCCGGACATGATCTTTGGACACCCAGATTTTCACAGGGTTAAGACCTTCGGCATAATAAGCACCCACTGAAGAAAGAATTATAAAAAACCGATATGTTAAGGATGCACGCACACCCAGAAAAGGGTCGGTGGCAATAATACACGGCCTGACATAAAGGGAAGTGCCAACGGTTTCGGGTATCCAATCCTTTTCTATTTTAATCAGCTGCTTCATGGCGTCCATGGCTAAATCAATGTCCACTTCAGGAATACACATGCCCCTGGCCGACCGGTTCAAGCGTTTATAATTATCCCTTGCCCTGAAAAGCTGGATCTTATTATCAGATGTTTTGTATGCCTTCAGACCCTCAAATATTGCTTGACCGTAATGAAAGACCATGGCAGCCGGAGAGA
The DNA here is from genome assembly GCA_024225895.1 of Desulfobacteraceae bacterium. Lineage (GTDB taxonomy): Bacteria > Desulfobacterota > Desulfobacteria > Desulfobacterales > Desulfobacteraceae > JAAEMC01. The sequence continues at coordinate 3,199 of JAAEMC010000488.1, forward strand.
GTGAAAAATCAGAAAAAGGCTCAATACGGGGGTCATGCCATCCCTTTTGTTCAGAATAATCCATTACGAACATATGATCCGTAAAAACCTGGCCAAATCCCAGGGCTGAATCTTCAGGCCTTTTGCCTTTTTCAGCTGCCTGATTGACTTTTATTTCCATCGATCCCCTCCGATAAGTTTGATTAAAATTAACTTTGTTTGCTTAAACTATATGTCCTTTATCATAATCGTTTGTCAAGATAATTTTCCAACAAGCCGATATTGACGTTTATCGTATTTACACGTTACACTATATAAATGTACAGAACAATTTTAAATAAGGATAAAATCAATGGATGTGAAACATCATTTTGAAGTTGCCTGGAACCTTTGCTTAAAGCACATTGTATCATTAATCATTCTTACCCTTGTAGTTGCCGGTGTCAGTGTTATTTCGCTTGGTATTCTATTTCCTGTCGCCCTGGCGGGTTATACCCATTCTTTACTTTTATTGATAAAAGAAAATCGGGAACCGAAAGTGCAGGATGTCTTTTCCAAACTGGGGTTATTCTTTCCCTTGCTTGGATTTTTTATCGTTGTATTTATCGTTTGCGGTATCGGGTTTATGCTACTTTTTATTCCGGGCCTCATCCTATCTTTTGGTATTGCATTTTGTGCTCTTTTTATGCTGCCGATTCTGGTGGATAAAGAAATCGGAGCCTGGGCTTCCTTTATGGAAAGTATCGGTTATATTAAAAAACTTGAGATTGCCGATTATCTGATTACCTTTGTCATATACTATATATTAACCGCTGTCGGCAGTTCATCAATGATCGGGTTTATCATCCTCCAACCCTTTGCAACCTTATTTTTACTTTCGGTTTATGAAAGTGAAAGATAGCGTTTAAAAGGACGATA
>JAAEMC010000489.1 GCA_024225895.1 Desulfobacteraceae bacterium
AAAAGATCAATATAATGAATAATAGATAAAGCTAATGCGGTACCAACAGGAATAATTAAATCATGGATGATACCAGCGGTAAGAAAATTCTTGTTATTGATGATGAAATTTATATCCGTGATTCTGTGATGGGGTTTCTTGAAGATTACGGGTTTGAAGTTTTTGAAGCTGAAAACGGCCGCATCGGACTGGAGCGGTTTAATGAGGTAGAACCGGATCTGGTTCTATGTGATCTTCGCATGCCGGAAATGGATGGTTTGGAGGTTCTGGGAAATGTAGTTGAAAAGAATTCAAAAATCCCCATTATTATTGTATCCGGTGCCGGCAATATTTCAGATACTGTGGAAGCGCTTCGGCTTGGGGCCTGGGATTATATCATCAAACCCATCCAGGATATGAATGTTCTTTACCATGCTGTGAACAAAGCTTTTGAGCGTTCCGGGCTAATTGAGCAAAAATATCAGTACCAGAAAGATCTGGAAAAGGCCAATGCAGAATTAAAAATTTCCCTCGAAACCCTTGAAAGAGCCAGGGATCAACTAGTGCAGTCTGAAAAAATGGCTGCCTTGGGCGGACTTGTGGCCGGTGTCGCCCATGAGATCAATACACCGGTCGGGGTTGGTGTTACCGCTGCCTCTTTTTTGGATGCTAAAACCAAAGAATTCAAAAAAGTATATTCATCCGGAGAACTGAAAAGAAGTGAGCTGGAAAATTATTTGCAAACAGTAGAAGAGGTCTCCAACTCAGTATTGATCAATATGGAGCGGGCTGCAGAGCTGATAAGCAGTTTTAAGCAGGTGGCTGTGGATCAATCCAGCGAAAACCGGCGGATATTTAATTTGAATGAGTATATCAATGAAATTCTTTTGAGCCTGCGTCCCCGGTACAAGAAAACTGGTCACACGATTACGGTCAAATGTGACGAGGATATTGAGATCAATTCATTTCCAGGCGCATTTTCACAGATCTTAAATAACCTGATCATGAACTCCCTGGTGCATGGATTCAAAGAAATAAACAATGGTGAAATCAGTATCAATATTTCCAAAGACAAGGATACCATTGTCTTTGTTTATAAAGATGACGGGGCAGGTATGGAGGAAAAGCAGCAGGAAAAAGCCTTTGATCCTTTTTATACCACCATGCGGGGCAAGGGCGGCACCGGTCTTGGTATGTCCATTGTTTTTAACCTGGTGACCCAAAAATTAAACGGCGGTATTGATCTTCAAAGCAGCCCGGGAAACGGGGTCTGTTTTACAATGAAATTCCCGGAGAATTGGAAAGACAATTAAACATGCAGATCCTTAATCCTTCCAGATGGTATCTGCACCCTGTTTTTGTTTTTGCCTGCTCCATCATCGCTCTGGCCACATTTCTGGTCCTCACCGTGAGCTGGTATATGGAGATCACTTCGGCTTTAGAAGTGATCATCCTCAAGTTCCGCATTGACCCAGGACTTATTTTCCCTTCTAAAACAGGCATGACCATAATCGTATTAACCCTCCTGATTACCGTGGTCCTTGCCGGGATATTTCTAGCATTTATTTATTATCAGAAAACCGTCAACCTGTTCCGGCTGCAGCATAATTTTATCTACAATTTTACCCATGAATTGAAAACACCGGTGACTTCCCTGAGGATTTATCTTGAGACTTTTATCAAGCACCGGCTGGAGCCCGAAGATATCCAAAAATACAGTCAAAGCATGTTAGAGGATATCAACCGCCTGACCGAAAATATTAACAGTATTTTGAATCTCGCCCGCATCGAAAGTCAGAATTTCGGCTCAGAGATCACAAAAGAAAATCTGGTCAATCTGATTCAGTCTTTTTTAGATAAAAATGCCTCTTTATTTCGTAACTGTGACGTACAAATTGAAAATGTGTCAAACATAGAATTTATTTACCCGGTAAATTTGTTTTTATTTGAGATGCTTTTAATGAATATTATTTCCAATGCCATTAAATACAATGAATCCGACTCCCCAAAGGTCACCATCGTGTTTAAAAATTATTTACAAAAAGTCACCATTGATTTTATTGATAATGGCATTGGCGTGAATAAAAGAGAGGCGAAAAAGATTTTCCGCAAGTTTTATCAATCCGGCAGGGACCACAAACATGATGTCAAAGGATCGGGTCTCGGGTTATACCTTGTTTCCAGTATCGCCGCAATTCACGGGTGGCGGGTGGCGGTCTTCAGTGAAGGCACCGGCAAGGGCGCGACCTTTAGAATCAGCATTCCCAAGGCAAGCATTGCAGCCGTCAAGGAGAAAAATCTATGGAAACGCCTGAAAAGAAGCGTATTCTGGTCATAGAAGATGAGAATCATATTGCAGAGGGCATCAAGCTCAACCTCTCCATGCAGGGATATGAAGCCTTTGTTGCCGCCGATGGCATTGAAGGTCTTGAAAAATGGCGGGCCCTGGCGCCTGATTTGATTATCCTGGATATCATGCTGCCCATGATTGACGGGTTTTCCATTCTACAAACCATCCGCAAAGAAGATGAGAAGATCCCGGTTTTGATCCTGTCTGCAAAAGGGGATACCAAAGACAAGGTCAAAGGACTGAAATACGGGGTGGATGACTACTTGTCCAAGCCGTTTGACCTGGAAGAGTTTTTGCTCAGAGTAGAGCGGCTTTTAAAAAAATCCACATGGTATGTACCGGAAAATAATGACAATAAAAATGAGTTGTCCATGTTTGATAGGGATCATTACAGCTTTGGAGAAAACAGCATTGATTTTACAACCTCTGTGGCAAACTGTGCGGCCGGTGAAATCGTTTTGACCGAACAGGAAGTGATCTTATTAAAAATATTCATCTTGAACAAAGGCAAACCCCTTTCAAGACAGATGCTGCTCAATGCAGGCTGGGGATATTCCAGCGATACCTCCACACGGACGGTGGACAATTTTATTGTCCGGTTCAGAAAATATTTTGAAAAAAACCCCAAAAAGCCAATCCATTTTTTAAGCCGGCGGTCAGTGGGATATATTTTTAACCACGAATAAAAAATTGAGGGGAAGATCAAAATTGAAAAAAACGCAAAAAAGGTCCTTGCCGTGGCCGGGATTGATAATCGGGGTGCTTCTTTCTTTCATCTTGTCAGCCTGTGCCACACTCAATAAGGATGAATGTTTCCAGGCTGACTGGTATACGATTGGATATGAAGATGGGGCAAAGGGCTATCAGGTTTCCCGCATTGCCAATCACAGGAAAGCCTGTGCTAAATATGGCGTTTCACCGAATTTTGATCTTTATCAAAAAGGCCGGACACAAGGATTAAAATCATATTGCACCCCGCGAAACGGATTTGAAAAAGGAAAAATGGGGCTGGCCTACAACAATGTCTGCCCGGACAATCTCAACCCCCGGTTTTTAGATGCCTACCACCAGGGCCGGGCTATCTATCTAACTGAACAAGACATTAAAAAGAATGAAGACGACCTTGAAGACCTTCGCCATCAGGTAGAAGAGATCAACAATAAGATAGCGAAAAAAGAAAAACGTCTGGTTCAAGACGGCATTTCATCCACTCAAAGGAAAAAGCTGCTCCAGCAGATCCGGAATCTGGAAAAAGACAAACGCCGACTCAGAAAAGAGATCGGGCAAATTAAAGATGTTCTTTTTCATTTGAATCAGGATTTGGTTGAGATGGAGTCTGCCTGTCCGTTTCTATAATTTATATAAATCGAACCTGTCTGCTTTCATAAAACAACCGGTATGAATCCGGCTCATTGGTTTTACGATTAGCCGGATATTATTCCATATACAAACATATCAACCTGCGAATTGCACCGGTGCAGAAGGAAAAATCTGGAGCCATCTTTTGTCGGGTGTTGAGAGATGTTTTTCGCTAATTAATTGAAATCAAAAGATATTTATTGAACAATTTCCTTGACAATCCTTTTGCGCAAATCTAAAGTTCAATTTTCAGCAAATTGAGAAAATATGGTTCATATTTTCCATTTTTTACCGTCTTGATGATCAGCGGTTCCACCACACCATCAGATATCATCAACCAGGTTACAAAGTCCGGTGGACAAGCGGTAGTTGGGCAAAACTGCCAAATATGTACAAACAAAAGGTATCATTATGTTCCCTCCAACTCAGCGCAGAGAAGAAAAAAGCCTTTCAAAAATCAAAGAGATGCCTTCAAAAGTTAGAGAAGTTGTATCTAATCAATCCTGTAATTCCCTGATGCTTGCTTTGGAACCGCGGATACTCTTTGATGCAGCCGGATTGATGGCCGGGCTGGATTTGTTGCCCGGGCCGGAGGCAATCGGCCCGGATTTTGATTCAGCTATAGATATTACAGACCAGGAACCTGTTCCGGATTTGCTTTCAGGGTTGGCTGCATATACAGACTCTGGCCCGCCTGCCGGTGATACCTCTTCGGCGATAATTTTCATCGATTCCGGTGTGACGGATTATGAAAACCTTGTCAGCGACATCTCCGGCGATACCCGGGTAGTAATTTTAGATCCGCAAGCCGACGGCATCACCCAGATCAGGGATGTTCTGAACCAATATCAAAATATAGAAGCGGTCCACATTATTTCCCATGGTACGCAGGCAGGCATTACCCTTGGGGATGCGGTTCTTTCCAATGATACCATTGATGACTATGCTGCTACCCTTCAGGATTGGGGCACTGGTCTTTCACAAGGCGCTGACATCCTGATTTATGGCTGTAATGTTGCCAAAGGGACGGATGGTCAGGCATTCGTGGCCCAGCTTTCCGACATCACCGGTGCCGATGTGGCGGCATCCGATGATGTTACCGGTGCTGATAATTCAGGCGGCGACTGGGATTTGGAAAACCGGACCGGGATCATTGAATCGGATTTGGCGGTTTCTGAACAAGCCCGCCAATCCTATGCAGGAACCCTGGCCAACATTGTTGTTGATAGTGCTGACGACAATACCACTGGTGGAGATGGTTACACCACCCTTCGAGAAGCCATATATGAAGCAGAAAATACCTATGCCGGAGCAGATACCATTACCTTTGATGCCGCTTTGGCAGGGAAGACCATCACCCTCCAGCATGGAGAGTTGAAGATCACGGGTACTGACGCCGTCACCATTGACGGGGATATAAATGGGGATGATGTTTATGATATCACCGTGGACGGAGATGATACCTACCGGGTCTTTAATGCCGGTTCGAATACATCGGTTACCCTGGATGCACTCTGTGTTACAAACGGCTATACCACCGGTGAGGGTGGTGGTATTTATAACGCCGGCACCCTAACTGTCCAGAACAGTACTATTTCAAATAATAAAGTCGGCATCGATGGCGGTGGTATTTATAACGACGGAACCCTGACTGTTAAAAACACCAGCATTTCGGGGAATACTGCCGATAGTGAAGGTGGCGGGATTAACAACCAAAGGTATTTAAACATATACAATAGTACTATTTCAAATAATGAAGCGCTTGGTGGCCCTGGCGGTGGTATCTATGTTGGCTTCAACTTGAAAATTTATGACAGCACCATTTCAAATAATTATTCCGCGGTGATGGGCGGCGGCATATTTAATACTTATTTCATGGAAATCCATAACAGCACCATTTCATATAATGATGCCAAATGGTATGGTGGCGGAATTTGTAATTCCTATAACTACTATACCTCGATGATTTATGGCAGCACCATTTCAGGTAATAGTGCCAATAACCAAGGTGGTGGTATTTACAGTCGTGATGCTTTAAATCTTTACCACAGCACGATTGCCAACAACACGGCGTCATCCGGTGCAGGCATTAACAATAAAGATACGATTACCATCGGCCATACCATTGTGACAGGCAGCATCGCCGGATCATCAATCACAAGCAAAGGATACAACCTCTTTGAGCAGGGATCGGTCAGCGGGGCAGGAGGAAATGATTTTACAGGTGCCACTGCCGATTTAGATCCTCTGGCCGATAATGGCGGCCCGACCCTGACCCATGCCCTGGGAAATGATAGTGATGCCTTTGAAGTGGGAGACAACAGCGCGGCCACTATTACTGCCTATGACCAGAGAGGGAGCGGGTATGCCCGGGTACTGGACACCATCGATATCGGAGCCTTGGAAATGACCCGGCGCCCGCCAACGGGTGTGAATGACAGTTTCAGCACGGATGAGGATACGGCCTTTACCACAGGCGATGTCCTCACCAACGATTCGGACCTAGATGGAAATGCTTTGACCTTAACCGGGTTTGATGTCACCGGAACCAAGGGATCGGTCACGGACAACGGCGATGATACCTTTGATTATGATCCCGACGGGCAGTTTGAATCCCTTTCCGTGGGAGATAGTGCTACGGATACCTTTACCTATACCATATCAGATGGGACTGGTTTTACAGATACGGTCACCGTAGAAATAACAATCACCGGTGCCAATGAAAGCCCCACAGCCAATGATGACAGTGACAGCACAGATGAAGATACAACCATTACTGTTTCGGTCCTTACCAATGATACAGATCCGGATACGTCAGATATCCTGTCAGTACAGAGCATTGATACTACCGGGACCAAAGGGGATGTCACCGACAATGGAGACGGAACCCTGGGCTATGATCCCAATGGTCAGTTCGACGCCCTTTCAGTGGGGGAAACAGGGACAGACACGTTTACCTACACTATATCTGACGGCAACGGGGGTACTGATTCAGCTACGGTCACCATCACAGTCACCGGTGTTAATGAAGATCCCACAGCCAATGATGACGGTGACAGCACAGATGAAGATACATCTGTGACCACCGGAAATGTACTCCTTAATGACACAGACCCGGACACATCCGACACCCCGTCCGTAGCCAGCATTGACACCACAGGAACCAAAGGATCTGTGACTGATAATACAGACGGGACCTTTGATTATGATCCCAATGGGCAGTTTGAGTATCTTGCCGATGGAGAAAATACCACAGATACCTTTACCTACACTGTATCCGACGGCAACGGGGGTACTGATTCAGCTACGGTCACCATCACAATCACCGGTGTTAACGACGCTCCCATAGCCAATGATGACAATGATACCACCGGTTCGGGAGCAGTGCTTACGGTGAGTCCACTGACCAATGATACCGACCCGGATACGACCGACACTTATTCCGTGGACAGCATTGATACCACCGGGACCAAAGGGAGTGTCACCGACAATGGGGACGGAACCCTGGACTATGATCCCAATGGTCAGTTTAACTACCTTGAATCCGGCCAGAGTGCGACAGACACCTTTACCTATACAGTATCCGATGGCAATGGCGGCACAGATACCGCAACAATAACGATCACCGTCACCGGTGGAAATGATGATCCCACAGCTATAGACGACAATTTCAGCACCGATGCAAATACCGCCTTTACCACCGGCGATGTTCTTTTAAACGACACGGATGCAGACCCGTCAGACACCCTGTCTGTAGACAGTATTGATACTTCCGGGACCAAAGGCACGGTTACCAGTAATGGAGACGGTACATTCGATTATAATCCCAATGGCCGGTTTGATTATTTATCCGGAAGCCAGAACAGTACGGACACCTTTACCTATACAGTATCCGACGGCAATGGCGGAACAGATACCGCTACTGTCACCATTTCAATCATTGGCGTGAATAACAATCCCGAGGCCAACAATGATAATTACGACACTGACGCGGATACCGCTTTTACCTTCGGCAGCGTCCTTGCCAATGACACGGACCCGGATACCTCTGATACCCTTGTTGTGGAAAGTTTTTATACATCTGGTGCCAAGGGC
>JAAEMC010000490.1 GCA_024225895.1 Desulfobacteraceae bacterium
ACCTAATAATCATCATGGATTGCATGAAAATGCGGTTTGGGAAAAAACCGATGGCCTGATGATTTCAAAGCCTGATGAAAAAGGTCGTCCGGATATAGATATAAGCGTTGAAAAACCACATGACCAGTTCAGGACCGCCCTTGGTTTTGACGGAGATGATTTTGTACAAATCCCCGGGTTTGAATGGCCGATCGGTGAGAATCCGGTTACTGTGGAGTTTTGGTTATATGTGGATCAATACCGTAGAAGTTCGGCATTTAGCATGGGTCTTTGCAACAACCCCAATCGCTTTCAATTTCATCCGGCTTATACTGATGCAAAATCGTATTGGGATTATGGGCACACCAGTTATAATGGACGTGTCATAGTTACGCAGTCCGATTGGTATTTATTGGGCAGGTGGACACATTTTGCACTGGTATCCTATGGCAATACGAGCGGTTTGAGAGCCGTTTATTTAAACGGCGGACAAAACAAGGTAATAAATCAGGATTCTGTAGGACCGGTTGTGAAACTTACAGGATTATGGCTCGGAAAATGGCTTTTTAGCACTTTTATCGGTAAACTGGCTGATTTTCGAATTTGGAACAGGGTCCGGCCGGAGGTGGAAATCAAAAGGGATATGAAACGCCGTCTGGCTGGTGATGAACCTGGGTTGGCGGGGTATTGGCCCTTGAACGAGGGGAGTGGCCTTAAAGTTTATGATCATACTCCGAACCAGAATCATGGTGATATTACAGGGGCCAGTTGGTATAAACAGAATAGTGATTTTGCGAATTAGATAATCTTAATCTTAATCTTAATCAGATTAAGATTACGATTAAGATTACGAAGTTTCAAATGAGAATTCATGGCATGAGCGGAGCGATCCAGGTTTTGGCAGAAAACAAAAAAGATAACGAAAAAGAAGTTGGAGACCCGGGTCGACCGAGGCGGGTTAAAAATAGGAGATTGACATGAGTGTAACACAAAGCCAAAATGTTACTTACCGGCCTCCTGCTTATGCCCTGGAATTTGACGGTACAGACGA
>JAAEMC010000491.1 GCA_024225895.1 Desulfobacteraceae bacterium
AAATACTTCCCGGTACATTCCGGCGTATTTTTACGGCGGTCGGGCTGGGTGTATGCAGTAGACGGGGTCAGTCTCCACGTAAACAAAGGACAAACCCTTGGTATTGTCGGAGAATCCGGATGCGGCAAGACAACCTTGGGCCGGTGCATAATGGGATTGTATGATGTAACGGACGGCGAGGTTCTTATTGCAGATAAAAAGATCTCTAATTTAACTAATAAGGAAAAAAAGCAGCTGGGTCTTAAAATGCAGATGATCTTTCAAGATCCCTTTGAATCATTGGACCCCCGGCAGACGGTCAAACAGATTTTAGAAGAAAAATATATCATTCATAATCAAAAAAATGATGAAACAGATACATTGATCTTTGATTTGCTTGAAAAGGTCGGGCTTTCAAAAGATGCATTATCAAAATTCCCCCACGAATTTTCAGGTGGTCAGCGGCAGCGCATTGGCATTGCCAGGGCAATCAGTATGAATCCTGAAATCATTATCTGCGATGAGCCGGTATCTGCTCTGGATGTATCTGTTCAGTCCAAGATCTTAAACCTGTTGCTTTTGCTGCAGCAAAAAATGGGTTTGACCTATATTTTTATTTCCCATGATCTGTCTGTAGTCAAGCATATCTCAGACAGGATTGCAGTCATGTATTTGGGTAAAATTGCGGAAATAGGCTCAGCCAAACATATTTATGAACATGCCTGTCATCCATATACAAGAGCCTTGCTATCAGCCATCCCCCAGCCGGATCCTGAACATAAAAAAAACCGTATGATATTGGCAGGAGAAGTGCCTTCCGTTGAAAAGCCGCCGTCAGGCTGCCGCTTTCATACTCGCTGTCCCCATACCAAAGATATATGTGTTGAAAAAGAACCGTTACTTACCACCAATGCAGATGATAGGGATCATATCACTGCCTGCCATTTTTATTGTTAATACAGCTATATTTTACACCCCGGGGGGCATGCCCGATGCCAGGCACCGGGAAGTGAGGACTAAAGGCATATAAGTCATGCTCCGCTAAGGAGAAGCGAACGCAGGCAACGCTGCAGGTAGCGCCTTGATGGTGGATCAGGGCTCTTAAATTGCCTTGCGCTAAACAAGGACAGATGCTAAAGTTATTAATTTTGTTAAATCGGTTGTAGGGAATGATAATATACTATGGAGTTTGAGATTGAATATGTCTTGTAAACGGGTTTCGGCTTTTTGCTTTTTTTTGTTCATCGCAGGTTGCCTTTCAGGGTGCGGTGAATCAAAAGAAACTGCAGAACCTGAATATTTTTTGAAATCAGACCGGATGATCATTACAAAGACGGATTTTGCAGAAGAACTGGAACTTAAAAAAGCAGCTTATCCTTATAACATCAAAGAGAGTGTCCCCGAATACAATGAGATGGTCATCGATCTTGTTAGAGTACTCTCAGAAGAGATTGTCTTATTAAGTTTTGCTAAAGATCAGTCCATCATTGTGTCGAAGCAGGAACTTTTAGAAGCAGAAAATGAGATAAGGCAAGATTATCCGGATAAAAGTTTTG
>JAAEMC010000492.1 GCA_024225895.1 Desulfobacteraceae bacterium
AGGTGACTTATATCACCTGCAAACCAGCCTTTCTTTAGGGTATTTCTAATCATTTGAATTTTTATTTGAGTTCAAGGCGCATGGAAATTTTAACCGGAGGAATACATTGAGTCTTTTGAGGATTAAAATTTCCATGCAACGAAGAAATCAGGTAAAAAGGCAATGATTAGAGGTGCCCTTACTCGATTCGTCCGAAGTCTTTCATAGCTTTCAAAACCGCATCAGCCGCTTTTTTACAAAACGGCCCTTTCTTTGAAAAATCATTTTTAATCCATTCGACAGACATATTGGTAATGGTCTTTACGTCCTCTTCCGGCAGGTGGTTGACTTTAATGCCCTTTTCCTGCATGAGTCTCAGCGCTTCCTGCTCTTTCTCAGCATAAAAGGATGCCATGTATATCGTGTTCGCCTGGACAGCGTTTACAAGAATTGCCTGATGATTGGCAGGCAGCTTATCCCATGCTCTCTTGTTAATAAAATAAAAGGGGAAAAAGGCGACCTGGTGTCTAGGGAGAAGGAAACTCTTTGTTACCTCGTGCAGGGACATGTCATACATGGCTTTTGCCCCTCCGTATTCCACCCCTTGAATAACGTTTCGGGAAAGGGCTGTATAGAGTTCCTCCGGTCCCATATAGACAGAGGAAGCGCCTGTCAAATCGTGTAAAAATGTGGCATAAGGGTCCAGAATGTTTATGTTCAGCCCTTTCATGTCTTTGAGGTTGTTCACCTCTTTGGTAAACATTAATGCACCGCAGTCATCAGCCTGAAACCCAAGAACCTTAATTTTGTATCTTTTTTCAAAAGCCTCTTTGTAGATGTCGCCCAGGCCATACCTGTAAATGGCAGCCATTTCTTCTTTCAGATTTCCAAATAAATAGGGCGCTGCTTCCAGCTCACCCACAGGAACCGAGCCCATTTGATAATCAGGATGCGTATGTCCCATCTGAAGCGTACCGGCCGCTACTGCATCGCAAAGTTTTTCCACATTCACCAGTTCACCGTCTGCAAACACCTTGATTTCAATTTCACCGCCAGACATTTCTTTAACGATTTTGGCATAGTGCTCAAAAAAGTGATTTTCCGCTGCACCCCATGAATGCTGCAATCTCCACTTCGTTCCAGCAGCACTAACCTGAAAAGAAAATGCCATGACCATAAAAATTGCAAATGCCACCCTGACTAGCCATTTTTTAGATTTCATCACTTTTCCATCCTTCCTTTTATTATGTTGTTTTTTTATGGCTGTTTACGAGACTCATTCACTCTTTTTTTCATAACTGTGACACTAAAGTATCACCATCTTACACTTTCCAAAAAAGAGTCAAGGACAGATTTTAATCCTTTATATTTTTATTGCCAACCTCATAAACGCCAGCTTCCTTATTACCGTTTTTTTGTTTTAATAAGTTAGTATGTTCTTTAAAAACACTTAGTAATCGTTAAAAAATAACTTCACATAATCTGTTTGTAAAAGCCCCAAAGGGACTGGTCATTTTGCAAACAGAATGTGAGCTAATTTTTGAGCCGACCCTTAGGATCGTTAAAAAAATAACTTCACATAATCTGTTTGTAAAAGCCCCAAAGGGACTGGTCATTTTGCAAACAGAATGTGAGCTAATTTTTGAGCCGACCCTTACCCCATATAGTTTGCCGTACGTGGCACTCTGACAGCTTCCTTGAGAATGACTGCAGCAAGTTTGTGCCTTTTTTGATCCGGGCTGCCATCTGTCTGTCTTTGTTTCATCTGCTGGCTTCGAAGCTTCCTGGACACTTTGTCTGCCTCTTTGAAAACAAGGGCACCGAAATTACATTCACCAACACAGGCCGGGCTACCGCCACACAGGTCACATTTATACGGCACACCGGACTCATATTGTTCAATCATGCCATATTGGCATGCAGATATGCACTCTCCGCAGCGGGTACATTTATTGATATTAATGGCAATGACACCCCGTTCATTTTTAATGATGGCATCTTCCGGGCAGGCCTTCATACAATCTGCATTAGGACACTGAAAACAGACACTTGGTACAGAATATCCTTCATGGGCAAAGTTATTGATTTTTATCCTGGCCTTTGATGGAATGAACATCCCTTCCTTCACTGCAGCGCATGCATAGGTGCACCTGTTGCAGCCTGTGCATCGGTTCGGGATAGCCAAAAGTAATTTTTCCATTTATATTCTCCTTATCATCATCGATAATATTTACAATTGAGGCCTTTTTTTAAGGATCGGCTCCAAAATTACTTGATCTTTTGTTTTCACAATACCC
>JAAEMC010000493.1 GCA_024225895.1 Desulfobacteraceae bacterium
TCAAATGAAAAATATACCTTTTCTTCAAATTCCCCCGTGGCCTGGTTAACATAATAACCCTGATCATCCTTTTGGATGGATGCATTAAAGTATTTAATAATTTTAGGATGCTCAAACGGGCCATGCTCATTGTGCCATATTCCGTGCTTATCCATCCAGAAAACAGCATCTTCTTTTGGTATAATAATCTGCTTTTTTGGTGAAGTCCCCATAAAAAATTCCTTTAACACCTGGGTAATAAATTAAACCGCAATATAAAGACAGGTTACCTATTATCATTCCTGCCAATTCCTTTCAATGGAAACCCTGCCATCATAGGGTATTGCTTCGTATTTTTTTGTATTGCCAATCTAAAAAAACCTTTCTGACAAATACGATGACCAGAAAAGCCAGGATAAAGCCGGCTATGATGTCTATGCCCATCACCAAAAAACAAAACCCCAAAAGGGAGGCACCACCTGCCAGGCTCAAAATATTAACAATTTTCAAAAACCTGGTTCCCAGAATTTTATGATCTTTTGGAGATATCATTGCTTTTAAATCAGATGTCTGTTGTGTCTGACGTTTATCAGGCAGCATATGAACAGACAAAAAACTTAAAAAATAGGCCATCGACCCAATAAAAATTAGAAGTAAAATAGACATGTGCTCCCCTGAATTAGCCGGTATATTGAAGAATCCTTCCTGCAAAATCCTGAAGATTGAAAAATTAAGCCCATTGTCGTAAAGCCAAGCACCGCTGGCATAAGAAAAGGAATAGCCCAGATTGGCAACAGACATAAAGCCTGCAAAAAGAGAACCTGCCGCTGCCACGGGAATAACTGCTCCGACAAGGCTGAATGTACTCATTCTAATGAATGCCTTAAGTGTTTCAGCAAAAAAATTATAGATTGCAAAATAGATCCATTTGACAAAACTGGGGTCGGCTTGAGGAAACCATTGCAGTATAAAATTTGTGACCCTGGAAAAATAGGGTTCCACCATAAGATACTGGGTTAAGTTTATGCAGATGCTTAAAACGATGAATATCTTGAACAAGGCTCGAAGTCCCAAGAGATCCTGCCATTTGATACCTATCCAGGCAAAGAGCAGCACACCGGCAAATGCCCCAAAATAAGCCAAACTATCGGCATGCCCAATTTGCGTCTGGGTAAAATGAATCTGTGTGATCAAGTAATTGGTCCAAAGCGCCCCCATGGCCGGCTGAAAATGAAACAAAAAATAAAACAAAATAATCCA
>JAAEMC010000494.1 GCA_024225895.1 Desulfobacteraceae bacterium
ATGCTTGGAGAATCTCTTGCACGAAGAACTTTGGGAATGAGTATGGGAGCAAATGTTATTGGAGAATTTGATGAACTTCTCATTGCCGAAGCATCTGCAATGAGAACACCACTTGAGGGAAAAACTATTATTCAGAGCAATCTGCGGGAAAAAACCGGCGTAACAGTTGTCGGTCTTTGGGAGAGAGGCCAATTTGAAATGCCGCAACCACAGGCCCGAATCAATTCCACAACTGTACTCGTGCTTGCCGGCTCGGCTGAACAGCTCAAAAAATATGATAAAATTTTCTCCATTTACCGTGATTATCACACCACTAACACTCCTGTGCTCATATTGGGAGGTGGTCGTGTCGGGCATGCAGCGGCACAAATTCTTGAAGACCGACAAATTACTTATAAGGTTGTGGAAAAAAATTTAAATTTGATTAAAAATGATAAGTATGTTCAAGGGGATGCTGCAGATCTTGATACCTTGAATCGGGCCGGCATACAACAAGCTCCATCTGTGATTATCACCACCCACGATGATTCAATGAATATTTACCTCACCATTTATTGCCGCCAGCTGCGACCTGATATACAGATTATCAGCAGAGCAAATCTTGATGGCAATATCTCCAAACTTCACAGAGCTGGAGCCGACCTTGTCATGTCCCATGCTTCCATGGGAGCCAATACCATACTTAACCTTTTAAAACCCGATAAAGTACTGATGTTTGCAGAAGGTCTGAACATTTTCCGCACTCCAGTACACGCATCCCTTGCAGGCCAATCCCTTGCTGAAAGTCAAATCCGGAAACAGACAGGCTGCAGCGTAATAGCTATTGGTAAAAAAAATAAAATGAATATTAGCCCCACACCTTCGATTCTTCTCAGGGAACATGATGAAATGGTATTGATTGGGACAAGCGATGCAGAAAAACGTCTTATGGATATCTATAAATAAAGATCTTCTTTATCTGCTTCTGATATTTTATATCCAACTGCTATGAAAACTAATGCTATAATTGCCTGTATTGTTGTAGTTTTTTTATTTGAATTTC
>JAAEMC010000495.1 GCA_024225895.1 Desulfobacteraceae bacterium
CTTTATTGGTAAGATACCTTGCAATTCCAATGGAACTGATAATAAATCCTTCCCCATCCGGATATTTATCAATTACATATTCGTAGATTTTTTTGGCTTTTTCTACATTGTTATCCATTCCATAGGAATCCCCGATACGGCTTAAAATTGTATCCTTTTTATCAATTCCCGGAAAAAGGTTTAAAAGCCTTGTCAAAGTTTCCCTTGCAAGTTTATTATGCCCGACTTCAAAATGAGCATTGCCCATATATAACAATAATTCCGGAGAATCATAAACTTTGCTGGCATTTGTATTTATCACCCAGTCTAATATCGCCAGAGAATCAATATATTGTTTCTTGTCAAATAATGCCTTGCCATATCCGATACCGGCATCCGGGATATATGCATTCCGAATCGGGTCCTCAAATACGGTTTTATAATATCTTAAGGCTTTATCATTATAGCCGCTGTCATCGTAAATCCGGGCCAGGTGATACATAATTTCCGGCATTCCCGGATATTCTGCATATCCCTGCTTTACTATATTATAATATCCTTCTGCGATGGCTGAATTCCTCAACTGAGTGTGGATCAAACCAAGAGACGCATATGCAAAGGGAGCAAGATCGGATTTAGGATAGGAAACCAACGCTTCCTGAAACAAGGTGTCTGCCTTTATCAGACGGACAAAATCTTCCGGTTCAGTTCCCATAAAAAATGCATAGGCCCTCAGGTAATAAGCCTGTTCAAGGCAGATAAAATTATCTTCATCTACATATTTTTCAAGAATATCCGAGGCATCATTAAAGAGTTCTTTCTTTAAAAGAACCATAATATTGTCAAATTGGTTTGAACTGCATTCATTGGGATCAATTGTCTTAAGAATATCATTAATATCCCCGCCATAGGGGCCCTTTTTACGTACTTTGGGAATCTTTAAGTTGGAAAGCCTTTCCAACCTAATTTTCTTTTCTGCAGGTTTCTGCGGTGATTTGGTTGCGTCCTTTTTTTTATCAGTTTTTTTCTTATCTGCTGTTTTTAAGGATGAAGCCTGCTCACTTTTTTTATCTGGTTGTATTTTTGTGAGCTTGTCAGATTTTGGTACCTTTTTAACAGGTGAAACAGCTTTTTTTTCTTTGGTTGTCTGCTTTGCAGCTGGTTTGTCTGGTTTGGTTTTTTTCTCAAGATCAATAACAAAGCTTGAATCGGACTTGTTAAAATTTGATCTAAGATAGTGGTAGGGGGTTTTTCCGGTCAGTACAACCGCAAACACATTACCCGGCAATTTTTCCACGGCAATATGCTTAACATGGGAAGCATTCTTTCCTTTTATTTTAAATCCCTTTTGAACCGTTACATCTTTTAAGGCGATAAGGATTTCTTTTTTCTCAACCTGAATGACCTTTAAAGGTGTTTTTCGGGAAACAAAGAGACGAACCCGCAACCGATCCTTATCAATAACAATCCGTTTGAGAACGGCTTGTTTTGCAAAGGCGGCGTTTGGCGTAAGAAAAAACAGCAAGATTGAGATCACTAAAATCTTTGAAAATACCTGAAAATTGGAATGTAAGTCTTTCATAATATTTACTTTGCTCTATGAAGTTAATTCGTTAGAGACTCAAGCAAGCAATTAATATGCCATATATTATAATTGACAATTCTAAATCAATGGTGACAGCAGTAATGACGAGCCTTAAGATAGATAGCAGCGTGTATATATTTTAAAAAAAATTCAGAAGAAAAGCTAAAAATTTGCGGGAACCGTCAAAAAACTGACAATATAAATCAATTAAAAAACCGGGGTGTCTCTTTCTGGCTCCAAGGCCATTTTTTTTATTTTCTCAACAAGGGTGGTCCGGTTCATCTTTAATAATTCCGCAGCTTTTGCCTTGACCCATCCGGTTTCATTTAGTGCATGTAAAATCAGTGTCTTCTGGAATTTCTCCACTGCAGTGCTGAAGCCAATACCATTATTCAATACGGATGAAACACTGGGTGTGGTCTGAGAGGATGCATTGTTTGTTACGTAATCAGGCAAATCGGACAATTCAATCACTTGAGGTTCAACCAGAACAGAAATTCGTTCAACAAGATTCTCCAGCTCTCTTATATTACCAGGCCATTCATATTGCATCAATGCCTGTTTTGCTTCCTGGGTAAATTCTTTTTTCTGGTAATTGCTTGTTCGTTGGATCAAATTCTCCTGGAAAAAGTCGGTTAAATGCAGGATATCCTCGCTACGTTCACGCAAAGGAAGAATATGGATGGGAATGACATTGAGGCGGTAGTAAAGATCTTCTCGAAATCTGGCTTCTGATATGGCTTGTTTTAAATCCATGTTGGTGGCAGAAATGACCCGGATATCGACATCAATGGTTTGAGTACCTCCCACACGCTCAAACTTTCGTTCCTGAAGCGCCCTTAAAAGCTTCACCTGGAGGTCAGGGCTCATATCACCTATTTCATCTAAAAAGATAGTACCTTGATCGGCAATTTCAAATCTGCCGATCCGGGAGCGGTGCGCTCCGGTAAATGCCCCTTTTTCGTGGCCGAAAAGTTCACTTTCAAGAAGTTCCCCCGGAATCGCGCCACAATTAATAACCACCATGGGGCCGTCCTTTCTGGAACTATTATTATGGATTGCCTTGGCAATGAGTTCCTTTCCGGTACCACTCTCTCCGGTGATAAGAACAGAAGAATCTGAAGCCGATACCTTTCGGGCTGTCTCAAGGACTACCATCAAACCTTTGCTGATACCGGCAATCCCGTGTCTGTCGAATGTGCTTTTGTGAGAATCTATTGTATGATGTGTGACGGTTTCACTTTTTTTTGATGCCATGGGGGCGTTAGTCATTTTAAAATTTTCTCAAGCTTATCGGAAATTGCTTCTGCAGTGAACGGCTTTACAACATAATTTGAGACACCGGCCTGAACAGCTTCAATAACATTCTGTTTCTGAGCCTCTGCCGTTACCATCAAAAAAGGAGTTTTGGCATAGCTATCACTTGCCCGGACCTTTTTCAGAAGCTCCAAACCTGTCATTTTAGGCATATTCCAATCGGAGATAATCAGGTCAATTTGCTGACCTTCTAAAGCGTCCCAGGCAGTCGTGCCATCATCAGCTTCCACAAGATTTTTGAAACCAAGTTGTTTTAAGATATTCTTTAAAATACGGCGCATGGTTGCAAAATCGTCAACAATCAAAACCTTGATGGATGTATCCATTGACTCAACTCCTCCCCCTTCATCGTGGTTAAATTGCTTTCACTAACGCTCAAAACAAACTTCAATGGTAAAATCTCCTGCATCTGTATTAAATGGAATCGCTATCTTGGGTCCATCTGTATAGTGAATAATAC
>JAAEMC010000496.1 GCA_024225895.1 Desulfobacteraceae bacterium
ACTCAAATCACTCATCCAATGTGTTTCATTTTTTTTTGAACCGGGAATATATTTCCATTGCCAATGCAAAGGGCGTTTATCTTTATGATATTCAAGGGAATCAATACATAGATGCTTCCGGCGGCCCTATTCTGTGCAATCTTGGTCACGGGATTGACGAGATGGCAGAGATCATCGGAGATCAGGCCAAGAAGCTTTCCTATGTTCATCGCATTGATTTTACGAATCCCCCGCTTGAAGAGGCTGCCAAAAAGATATGTATGGCTTCGGATTATGCCATGGAGAAAGTTTTTTTTGTTTCAGGCGGCACTGAAGCCGTGGAAATCGGTGTTAAAATTGCCAGAAAATATCATCTGGATAATGGAAAACCATCTAAAAATTATGTGATTTCAAGATGGCAGAGCTATCATGGAAGTACAGCAGGGGCGCTTGCCTGGTCCGGCAGTACCAGTCGAAGATCTGATTTTTTACCCTATCTCCATGATTTTAGTCATATACCACCGGCGTATTGTTATCGGTGCTGGTTTAATAAGACACCTGAAACTTGCAATCTTGAATGTGCCAACGCCCTTGAAAATGAAATCATGTGTCTTGGGCCTGATAATGTATCTGTTTTTCTTGCAGAACCTGTTTCAGGCATGTCTCTTTGCGGAGCTGTCCCTAAAAAAGGATATTTTGAACGAATCAGGGAAATCTGTGACAAATTTGACGTGCTTTTAATGTTTGATGAGGTAATGACCGGAATGGGCCGGACCGGAAAAATGTTTGCATATGAACACTTTAATGTTGTCCCGGATATTTTGGCGTTGGGCAAGGGGCTTGGCGGCGGCTATTTCCCTATAGGTGCCGTTGCAGTCCCTGAATATATACATAAAAAAATTGCTGACAATTCCGGTATGTTTGGTGCCGGTCATTCCTGGGGCGGTAATCCTCTCGGATGCGCTGTGGTATCAAAAACCTTTGATTACCTGCATGAGCACGATCTTATCGAACAGTGTAACCAAATGGGTGAATACCTCGATCATAAATTACAGGATTTATGTTCCCATCCTCTCGTCGGCAATATACGGGGGATCGGACTGATGAGGGGGATTGAATTTGTTGAAAACAAGAAGACCAAAAAAACCCTTGATCCCAAATTTGCATTTTCTGCCCGTCTGGCAGCAGAATGCCTGAAACGAGGGATGTTCATTGAATACGCGGGTGGATGTGACAGGGGGCAGTCTGGAGATATGATCATGTTCGGCCCTCCGTTTATAATCACTAAAGCCCAGATAGATAAGGTGGTGGATATTCTCATTCAAGCGCTTGGAGAGGATCTGCTATCAACGGACAGTGATGTTTTAACCTTTTAATAATATTTAAAAAATGAGGAGAAAAACAATGAAAAGAAAATCTTTGACAATTATTACGATGTTTATCTTTTTTCTGGTTTCGGGTTTCAGCTTAATTGTCCCGGGGACAGTCATGGCAGGCAAGGCAAAAAAGATTGTATTTTCAACTGCCACACCGATGTATCCGGCATTTGCCGAACAGATTGGAATTAACCTGTATATAAATTCAATTATAGGGCTTACCCAGACGCATCCCGAGTTAAAAGATAAATATGAATTTAAAGTTTATGACAAAGGCATGCTGTACGGGAACCAGAGTGAAGCACTTGAAGCCGTGGCTAATGGCGCTCTCCAGATGACATATTCAGGTCCCCATTATCTTGAAGAATTAGACCCTGCATGGAAACTTGGAGAAACCCCTGGTGTTTTTGAAAACTGGGATCACTATTTAAAAACAATGGATACGCCCGCCTGGAAAGCACTTCATCAGAAAATGGCGGATAAAAAGGGCGTGACCATAATCAAATGGGTTTTTGATACAGGCACCTGGTATATGTTTACAAAAACCGGCCCCATTAACTCTTTAGCAGATATAAAGGGACAAAAAATCCGTTTTGCAGGCGGCGAAGCATTTGCCAAAGCGTTAAAAGGACTGAACACGACCCCGATAGCGCTTCCATATACTGAAGTTGTCACAGCACTCCAGACCAATATGATTGAAGGTCTATTGACTGATTTTACAGGTGGTGTGGGTTATTTCGAACTTCCAAGACATACCAAATATGCAGTTGTGGTTCCTTTTGGCAACCAGCCCATCTGCATGGTTGCAAACACCAAATGGTGGAATTCTTTGCCAGAAAAAGTTCGTGACGCGTTGATGATCTCTTTTGATCAGATTGATGCGTCAAGATTTTATTCAAGGTTTGAGAAAAAATCGTTGCAGGAAT
>JAAEMC010000497.1 GCA_024225895.1 Desulfobacteraceae bacterium
ATGCCACAGGTACGTTGAAAACCGTTGCCAAAAAATAGACTCCTGACGGATTCCCCAAGAGGAATTTACATGTTCCGGGCAGGAATACATCTCCAAACGCAGACTGATACCTGGTGGCATAATCAATGAAATATTTATTCTTTACATTTATCGGCGGGGAATCGGCATTCCCTAACCGGATGGTATAAATCCCTTTTTGAGCCAGGTACTCAATTACTGATAGATAATTTTCCGCAGAGCAATCCCTGAAATCGTTATCCTCCCACCACGGATCTCTTTTTTTAAACGAGTCCGAATACTTGTTATCCCGGATATGAACGCAAACATACTCTGCTTCGTGGCCGATTCCCATACGCATCAGAAGCCGGCTGCCTTTTTGGAGATCTTTCTTATTGAACTCCAGTTGAGGGGCTGATTCATCCCAGATCTTCCAGTCGTAGAATCCGTTTCGGTTCAAATCTGCCCAGCAATTCAATTCAGGGAAAAATTCCTGCATCTTCTTGAAAAATATATAAAAAAAATGATTCTGAAATATTATTGTCTTCCGCCGGTACATCTTCAATGCATAGGGCAGGATCGGTTTTCCTGCAACAAAAAAACTGGTTTCCAGATTGTCTTTTGATGCCTGCTTTCTAAGATAATATTCCGTATGGGCCAGCAATTTGCCGATTGAATCGGAATGAATTACACCGACTTTAAATTTTAGACTGTTGTAAAACGACATATGTGGATTCTTTATTCCTCATTAAAAACGTCACAACCGCTATTGAAACAATTGCGGGTTTTCTGCAGTCAGCTTAAGAATTCTTTGTATATAATCTCGGTCAATAAACTTGGAATTTGCAAGATTAATAGGAATCGCTTCCTTAAATAAATTTTGATAAATCTGCCTGATCTGGACATCATTACCATCTAAAAAACCATATATCTTGTGGTCCAGGGCTTTTTTATGTTCATGACAATTTTTTTGAAACCGTTCTTCCGGCCCCTTATCTTCTTTTTCTATAATACTGTTCTCAAAAAATTGGCTGCTTGTTTTCATCAACTGTTGATGATTTTTAATTGCTTCAAGAAGTTCAGGATTTTTAAACACCTGTTTGATATTATTCACCAGGTGATTGACCCGGTTGACATTATCATACTCAATATGCGCAAACCCCTTGTATTTTTCAGTTTTGACCAGAGGAGCATAACATACAAACGGATTTTTCCGGTTGATTGCACCGTAAAGATGCGGATTGCTGGTAAATATGGTCGGTGCCCAGTTTAACAGAAGATGCAAACAGTTCTTTTTTGCAAAGAGGTCATCAATTTCCTCCCGCTTTTTTAACCACCCCTTATAATACTCAGGGAACAGGTGCTGCCAGTAGGTATCTCCATAGATTTCTATCTTCCGGTCTGTCTTTAACCCTTCGATGATTTCAAACTTCAGCAATTGTGTAATAGCATGACTAAACAGATTCACCATTTTATAATTGTTCAGCCTTTCTAATTCAGAACACTCAATTATCCCCCTTATCATATACAGGGTGGAATAATGCCACAGCTGGAATTGGGAAAAAAGCTCATCCTGATCGAAATGCTCCAGAACATACAGTATGGATGCCAGTTTCGGGGCGACTATGTTCAACCGGGAAAAGCTTAAAATAACAATTTTATAGTCATCATCAATTTCAACGAACTCGGCATCCTTATTAACAGTAGCCTGGGGAATTGTGGGATACAATACATTTGTCAGACCATATTTTTTATCCCATAACTCAGATTCAAAATACCGTAATGAAAACCGCCTGAAAGAGTTATTATTGTAAAAGCCTTTCATTAAATTGGCATCCTGGTTGTCATGATCGATACAAACATACTCCACACCAAGCATATCAAACAGCGCCAGCAGATAAACACCTGTGTGATTAAGATATAGTTCCAGCAGATATTGATTGATTGAAAAAATGGCTTTAATCTTGTGTACCATCAGATAATCAACCAGCTCTGGAATCGAAAATGGAAGAACTGGTTTTTCCCACCTCCTTTTTTCAGCATTAAAGCCCGTGTCAAATATTTCAAAACAAACAGTGTTTTTCGATTTCTTTGAAATCCGATTAAAAAAATCAGTGTAAATGGAATTTTTTTCTGTCTCGAAAAACAGGATATTTGAATGATCAACTGCTTTTTTTTTCAGGTGTATTACCCCCTGAATAGCAGTATTCGTTTGACCTAAGAACACTCTATAGCTGGTAATTAATTTTTCAATCTTTTCTGAAACTTCTTTTGTCAAATCAATATAAACGTCTTCAAAAGGCATTTGGTAAAACGCGGGTTTTAAAAAGTTTAAAATCCTGGCATTTACATATAACAACTCGTTTTCCTCAATTTCGCCTTTCGGTATTTTCACATCCTCAAACGAAATCCTGTTGCCCATTTTTTTCTTGAGCGTGATGGTTTCCTTAAACAATCGAAATGAAACAGATAATTTCATGGTTACCTCGGTTATGGTTGAATATAAACAATAGGATTCCTATTGTATCATTTAGAAACGCTGTTTTCCCCTCATGGCTGCTGAAAACAGAATTCATCCCTTTATTCTCTCATTCATCATGTTTTCAGGCAGACAATTCTTGTGTAGCACAAGTCTGACAAACGTCTTTATCGACAAAATGCTTTTTTTAAATATCCAGTAAGGAAAAAGAAAAAATGACAAAAAATACCGGATCAGATTTGTAACCGCATATACATGGCATACGCCATGATGTAATAATTTTTCAAACACGGATGAAGAGTTTTGAAGCCGGGCCAGGGAATTATGGACCATGCTTTTATACCATACATCCTTCCACAGATATAATCCTTTATTGTACCACTTATGCCGATAATAGGCATTAAAACTATAGTCCTTCAAATCGATCCGCCCATAGGCTTCACTATAGCTGTGCCTGACAAATTCAATCATCGTTTTGGGCTTCAGATACGTTACAAGGACTTCAATCTCATAAGAAGAAGGCAAAAAAATCAGTATGAATAAAGCCAGGCGTTTAAACACCGCATGGATTTTATATTTATACAATTGGTAGTCATAGGCTACGATATAATCATAAAACAGGCCTTCTATGACGAACCAGTCCAACGGACTCATTCTTTCTTGCCAGTCCAGTGATACTACCCTTGGATTGGGTTTGTTCATGGGCGCCATATTGTAGATTTTACTGCCCCACCATAATAAGCCGCCAAATGTACTTTTCAATAACACTTCATCGAATTTCACACCCACAAAAGCTGCAATCCTTTGCATTAATTCTTTAAGGGCGTAGTGCATATCCTCATGCCGGACCACCCTGACATTTTCAGGCGGCAGGTTTTTAAGGCACGACATGCTTTCCAATAGATATTCCCATATAAAATAATAGGTGCGCCGCAAATAGACAACAGCGTCTGTATAATCCAATTTTTGGGCATCCAGCTTTACCGTGCTCCTGTACCGGCCGTTGATATTGGATCTCGGATCCCTGACCATGGCAATGGCAAGCATATCAGGGAAATCTTTTTCCAGAAACCTGGGGCCGTATTCATGGACATGTATGTGGTAGACCAGACACTTCTTATCAGCCAGATCTTCATTGCGGCAGAACGCATAGGCATAATGAACAGCAAGTAAAAACGTCCGGCTCCTGAGCGGCTGGTTTTTCAGCAAATGCTTTAAAAAACCCTTGAACAGGTTTTCATCAATTTCCAGCCACTGATCCCTTTTTTCTCCAAGATTTGCAAGGCCGTCATTGGCAGGGATCCTCCGTGAATCTATCACAGAAGCATGCTTTTCACAGAACCTGTCAATGATGTTTCCCCAATGCCAGTCCTGTTTAAGTTCCTCTTTCCACTGGTGCCAGTGGGGATAAAAATACAAGAGCTGGTATCCCGGTATCATATATATCTGGGGATGACCGTCTATAAAACTTTGAAGCAGTTTGCTGCCGCTGCCGTTCCCTGTTCCGAAACAGACCATCCGGGGTTCCGGGATATCCTCAAAGTTTGGCCAGGAACCGGGATCATTGGTTATGTTTAGTTTTTCATCCATAAAATTCAGATTAAAATAAAATTTCCTTTGTACATGGTTGACAATTTTTTATACATCCCTGATCCGAAT
>JAAEMC010000498.1 GCA_024225895.1 Desulfobacteraceae bacterium
AATATGAAAAATATTTTTAAAAGAACAAACGTCATGGAGATATGATTGGTAAAATTGATGAATTTTTGCCTTTCTTTGCGAACTAAAGTTTTTCTCATCTACTGTGTTGCAGGGCATTTGCGGTAAATGATGATGCCCTGAAGCTTACAGCCAACGAACTTGACTCGTAATATATCCGAATTAAAATGATACAAAATCAGGAGGTCCTCCATTATGTTATTGACCGGTTTTACTAAAGAAATTTTCAGATCCAAATGCATGCCCCACGCACAATCTTTACACTGTTACGCACATTTAAATGAAGATATTGGCAAGGTTATTCCTTATTTAAATTCCTCACTGGGAGGCTCCTCTTTTTCAATGGACCCCCCTAGTGTGACATTTAAAATCCAGGGGAAACTCATCAGTGTCCATGCAAATAAAATTGCCATCAATGCCCTTAGGAATGAAGAAGAAACAGATAAAATTTTGAATTGGCTGAAAAATGAAATCAATACAGCCTGGCAGAACCGCGAAAATATAGAGCCAATGTTTAAAAGTGCGCCGCAGCCCACCCTGATCGAAATTTTAAAATTGTTGCCTAAAACCAATTGCAAGGCTTGTCACGAGCCGACTTGCATGGTGTTTGCCACCAAAGTTATGGAAGGATTAAAAGATGGGGATGATTGCCCGGATATCGATCCTGAAAACAAGACAAAACTATCCAAATACTTGTCCTGTTTCCATTTTGAAATATAAAAAGACCACCTTGATGGTGGATCAGGGTGACAATACAGGGCAATCGCATGTAACTTTTCCACATTAATGATTTCAAGCAGTTACGATTTAAAGGTAAACGCAACAAAAGTCTTTGCTTTGCATAAGGGACGTATAGCATTTGTACCAAATGTTTTACGGTATCCTCAAATTAATAAAATTAAAATTCATGCCAGTGTTACATGCGTTTACCCTGGGTAACAATATTGTGGTTTATTTATCACCTGTTTTAAACTATATTATTTGGTAACTATCTTTGAATTGAAAACGACAATTACCACTTTGGATCGGTTCTGATGGATAAAAATACCCGGATTAAAAATGTTACTTTGCTCGGCCTTATATGCAATATCGCATTGTCAATTATAAAACTTGTCATCGGGGTTGCGGGAAACAGCCAGGCGGTGGTGGCGGATGCCATGCACAGTTTTTCCGATACATCAACAGATCTTGTCATTTTATTTGGTATAAAGTATTGGACAGCCCCGCCGGATGAATCACACCCATACGGCCACCAGAAAATCGAATCTTTTATTACAATTATCATTGGATTAATTCTAATTTTTGTGGCAGTCGGAATTGGTTATAACGGTATTGATTCTCTTTTGGAAGGCAACCGGCAAAAACTGAATTGGCTGGTTGCCATCGGACCGTTATTATCTATTCTTGTTAAAGAACTCGTGTTCCGCAAAACATATAAAGTAGGTATTGAAACCCATTCATCATCAGTAAAGGCGAATGCCTGGCATCACAGAACCGATGCACTTTCATCCATCCCCGTGCTGATAGCCGTGGTTGCCTCATCCATACATCCCGGGCTGGCATTCCTTGACCAGATAGGCGCCATAGTTGTCTCAGCCTTTGTTATCAAAATTGGGCTACAGATTTTATTTACAAGCATCAATGAGCTTTTAGATACTGGTATCTCAAATGATGAAATTGCCATGCTTGAAAAGACCATCATTCAAATTAAAAATGTTAAAGGAGTTCACAAGATCCGGACTCGAAAACTGGCAAGCTATATTTATATTGACCTCCACCTGGAAGTGAATGGAAACCTTTCCGTATCAAGGGGGCATGATATCTCCGAAGAGGTAAAAAATACTTTAATGGAATACAAACCCAAAATCATTGATGTCATGGTGCATCTTGAACCTGAAGAATAGAATAAGAGGTAAAAATGATAATTCCATCAATAGAAATTGCCATAGCAACTCCAAAAGACACAAAAATGATCCTTATGCTTCAATATTTAGCCTATCAGAGTGAAGCTGAGCTTTATAATGATTTTTCCATCCCGCCGTTGACACAGAGTCTTAAAGATCTGGAATCCAGCTTTTCTGATCTAACATTTCTAAAGGCAAGTATAAATGACAAGATCATTGGTTCAGTCAGGGCAAAACAGCAAGGGGATACCTGTTTTATAGGCCGTATAATAGTCCATCCCGATGATCAAGGCAAAGGGATCGGGACATCACTTTTAACCGCCATGGAAGAGGCTTTTCCCAATGTATCCAGGTATGAATTATTCACCGGCGCCAAAAGTGTTAAAAACCTTGGATTCTACAAAAAACTTGGCTACCAGGAATTTAAAACCGAGCAGTTGTCTGACAAGGTGACACTCACATATTTGGAAAAGAAAAGCTAAGCCTGCATTTCCACGATTCCATACCATGTTTACAATTGAATTTTTCGCAAGATCCGATTGAATATGTCCGTAATGTTTTGGGCATAGAGGATGCAGAACATGAAGAAACGGTACCGGGCGCGGCCACCCATTTTATCAGTAAGCTTTCTTCAAAACATGAAAGCCCCCACCCTCTATTGTGGCCTATTTAAAAGCAGCACTCTCTTAAATTAAACTTGAGAATGACCTATCACTATCTTGTTTTTGCTCCTTTGACTATTGCCCCAATTTTTAACCCCAAATCCAGCTAAGAAGCCCTTAAATGACTTAAACTTTTCTTTCCCGGTGGAATAAAGTTTTGGTCACACCGCTCTTAAGGTAAAAGCATCAGGATTTAATATATATTTTGGATAACGGACATCCTCGATTTATAAATTATTGTGTTAGTGCCAAGGGGGGGGGGATTTGCTGAAAACACAATGAACACTTATCATTGGCGCTATTAAAAATGCGGCCAATAATAATTTTCATAGGAAACTTAACCTGGCAATTGTATTAATCCATAAACTGATTACTCTTAATTAAAGAGGAGGCATAAGCCAGGAAATGATTACATGACTCTTAAAACACAATCTTTCAAGCAGGAATTCAAAGAGCTGACATATCCCCATATGAAACTTTTGTATAACGTTGCCATGAAGTATACTGCTAATCCCTTTGATGCGGAAGATATCGTCCAGGAGACTTATTTGACAGCCTATAACAAGTTTCATCAATTAAGGGAAAAATCAAAATGCAAACCCTGGCTTTTAAAAATTTTGAGAAATAATTTCCTGAAAAGTTATCAGAAAAAGAAAAAAATACAAAATTTGCCTGAAACAGATTATTTAGAGACAATAAAAACCACCCTGGCACAGAATGATATCGAAGACCTCATCATCAAAGCCGCTAAATCAAAGGCGATTCATACAGCCATTGATAAATTACCTGGAAAATACAAAGAGGTTCTTCTGTTATATTATATGAATGATCAGCTTTACAAAGAGATTGCATCTGCCCTTGATATCCCGATTGGTACTGTGATGTCCAGGCTTACCCGGGGCAGGGAACACTTAAAAACCATATTGCTCAAACAAATAAAACATGAACAAAACAATATAGTTGACATCAATTTCAGGAAAAAATCATAATTTACAAACATATGGATTGCATTCAATTTGAAAAGTGGCTTTTAAAAAGAGAGGTGGATAAAAGCTCTTCTGTGGCAAAAGGATCTTCTGAAGAAGCAATAGCCCATATGGAGACCTGCGCTCTTTGCCGTGATCTTCATTGTGTTGACAATGCACTCGAAACCCGGATCCAATCTGCCCTGGATCAACAAGAACTTCCTATAGCACTTATGGAACAGATTGATATTACCATTGATCATGCGGTAAGTGACCATTCATGGGAAATGCATAGCCATAAACAACCAGAATATTTTGGGGGGCATTTTAATTTTAAAGTATGGATACCGGCTGCGGTTATTGCCCTTAGCCTGGTATTTCTATTTTTCCCCCAAAGCACACCCCGTTACTATCAAAACCTTCAGCAATTAAATGAACAAGCGGTTATGGGGCACCTAAAAGGCAACCAGGCAATGACCTTTAAAGCCAAAGACTTGAATTCCGCCCTTTTGATGTTAAACAAAGAACTTGGTTTCAATGTGCAGATTCCCGATCTTAAAGATCAGGGGTATGTGTTGATCGGCGGAAGATTATGCACTCTTGGCAAGTGCCAAGCAGCCTATCTGTTCTATGAAAAGGGAGGCAAAATCTGTTCTCTTTATATTATGGATTATGACCACTTGAACTTTAAAATGGCAGATGGAAGCCGCTTTTCAAACGTGATCAAGGGGTGTGCTACTCAGATATGGAAAGAAAGGGGGCAGGTTTATGCAATGGTGTATTAAAGATCAGATAATAATATCGCTCTTTTCTAATGGATTAATATACTACAATGTGATATAAGTGATCGCTTAAAATATGATTGAATATAAGAAATAATATTTCAGGAGAAAACATTTGGAAATAGTTTCCATTGCCATCAGTAAAAAGAAAGGCACCATTAAAAAGTGTGTGGATGAGGTACAGCTAATTGAAAACCACGGTATCAAGGGAGATGCCCATGCAGGTGACTGGCACAGGCAATTGAGCTTTCTGTCCAGTGAAAGTATTGAGCAGGCCTCCAGTGATGATTTTAAGCTCAATTTTGGCGATTTTGCCGAAAATATTGCAACCACTGGAATTGATTGGAAAAACCAAATTATCGGTACCATTTTCCAACTTGGAGAAGATGCTGTTGTTGAAATCACCCAGATCGGTAAAGAATGCCACAAAAAATGTGCAATCTATTACCGGACCGGTGATTGTATCATGCCCAAAGAAGGTGTTTTCGCAAAGATTCTAAAGGGCGGAACCATTCGTGTGGGAGATAAAATCACCACCCGAAAATAATGGATTATCCTTTTCTCAAACCCCATTAAAGTACCAGGAAATACATAAATGAGTTACAAGATCGAACTTCAGAATGCTGATAAAGGCTATACATACGACCAGGATAAAATCATTTCCCCGAAAGAGACAGTTGAAAGGGTAAAAGACAAATTGAAAACTCTGGATCTGGATATTTTGAGCAGCACCCGAAGAATTGACAACGGGCGGTTGGATATCCCCATATATTTCAGCGAGTGCGGCGCAGATGCAAAAAAGATTATCGGAACCAACAAACAAATGGGGAAAGGCGGCACGCCCGAACAGTCCGAAGCCAGTGCTGTAATGGAACTTTCAGAACGGTTCAGCTTCTTTTCTTTTGTCAAGGATGAAGCCAACTTCATTTCATCCCCCCCAAAAAAGGCCGGTGAAAAGCAAATCCCCTACCAG
>JAAEMC010000499.1 GCA_024225895.1 Desulfobacteraceae bacterium
CAATGGCGCAAAAATCAAACTCCCCGAAAACAAAAAAGTCTATCTGACCAAAGACAGTTCAGGCATTGCAGACAGTTTTATTGTCGAGTTTGAAATCCAGGGCATCCAGGCCGAGTTGATTGATATCAGTCATGGTGAAATACCGGAACTCCCAGATGCTGCGGGCATCGTGGTTATTCCGGATTCATTCAAACAAGATGAGCCTCAGGC
Source organism: Desulfobacteraceae bacterium (assembly GCA_024225895.1). Taxonomy (GTDB): domain Bacteria; phylum Desulfobacterota; class Desulfobacteria; order Desulfobacterales; family Desulfobacteraceae; genus JAAEMC01. The sequence continues at coordinate 211 of JAAEMC010000499.1, forward strand.
CTGTCAGCAATTTTTAAAGTCCGCCTTTTTATTGGCAAAAAAAAATGCACCTTATTTAATGGAATCAGCCAGAAAAAAAGGAGCATTTCTATCCACTGTTACCTTCCTTGGGGGTGATTTTGGGTTTACACAGGGAACATTTGCATCGAACCCTGTATATGGAGGATTAGCCGGTTTAGCAAAGACGGCTGCCCTGGAATGGAAAGAAGTTTTGTGCAGAGCCCTTGATCTCCCGGATAATGTTGACAAATGCATCCACAATGCTGAAGCCGCAGTTTCTTTGATTATGACCCAAGGTTCGGTTGAAATGGGTTTGGACGGCGAGTCTTGTAACATCCCAAACCTTGTGGACAAACCGGTTCAAAAGAAACCTTTGGAATTGAGCCATGATGATGTGGTCGTTATTACCGGCGGTGCCAAGGGCGTCACTGCTGAATGTGCAGTAAAGATTGCTCAAGAATATTCTCCGGTTATTCTGCTTTTGGGAAAATCTGAACCACCTTCCCCTGAAGCCGATTGGATAAAAGATATTACCGACATGGGCCAGATGAAAAAACAGATCATTACCCATGCGTTTACCGATAAAAAGCCCTCACCTGCCCAGGTGGAAAAAGTTTATCGTAAAATTGTCTCCAACCGGGAAATTGCAAAAAATATTGAACGGATAAAGACTGCTGGTTCAAAAGTGGTATATATTTCCTGCGACATTCGCATTAAAGAAGCTGTGAAAAATGCTTTGGATTCAATTCGGTCAGAGGGCAAAAATATCACATGCATTATCCATGGTGCAGGCGTGTTGGAAGACAAGCTCATCGTGGACAAAAGCCCGGAACAGTTTGAAAAAGTTTTTGATACTAAGATTAAAGGATTGGATGCGCTTCTTTCTGCCACAAAAAAAGATCCTTTAAAACATATTGTACTCTTTTCTTCTGTAGCGGCCAGAGCAGGCAATACCGGTCAGTCTGACTATGCCATGGCCAATGAGGCACTTAATAAAACTGCCCAAAAATTATCCGGAAAACTATCTGATTGTAAAGTGCTTTCCGTCAACTGGGGACCCTGGGAAGGCGGGATGGTTAATCCTTCCCTGAAAAAAGAATTTACAAAAAAAGGGATCGATTTAATTCCCCTTGATGCCGGTGCCAAGCAGCTTTTAATTGAAATGGGGAATCCCAATGCAAATGCTGAAGTGGTGGTGGGAGGCCATCTTACCCAGAAAAAAGAAAAGGATAAGCCAAAGCTTTCCCTTGCGTTTGAACAGGCTTTTAATACAAATACCTGTCCTGTTCTCAATGCCCATATAATCGGTGGGAAACCAGTGGTTCCTTTTGCTCTGCAGATGGAAGTCCAGGCACTGGCCGTTGAAAAGAACAATCCTGGCCTGGTATTTGCCGGAATGGATGAGATGAGGCTGCTCAAAGGTATTAAAGCCCAAGACAAAAAGAATCTTTGCCAAGTCAACATCGGAAAATGCAAGCCATTTGAAAATGCTTTCCAGGTGCCAAGCAATATCACATCTTCTGAAAATGCCGGTGAAAATATGCATACCCACTCAAGCACTAATAATTTATTAAGGGATAAGCTTCCTGAACCACCGGTGCTTTCAAAAGCAGCATTCATGGATCTTAAACCCTATGCTTATTCTGTAAAGAAAGCCTATGATAAGATTCTTTTTCATGGTTCCGCCCTTCAGGGCATTCAAAAAATCAACGGCTATTCTGAAAAAGGCATTGAAGTAGTTTCATCCCGGGCCCAGGATACTGCAAAATGGTTTGAAAATCCAAAGAGCAGACAATGGGTCATCGATCCCATGATGCTGGATGCCGCTTTCCAGGCTGCCATTTTGTGGACATTTAAAAGAAAAGGGGAAGTCTGTCTTCCCAGCTTTATAGCCAACTTCAGGCTGTATTCCTCTTTTCCATCTTCAAAAGGTGACATTCGGATTCTTTTTACAGTGAACGAAGAGACCGAACACAAAATCAAAGGATATTTTACTTTTCTCAATGAAGCAGATACCGTCATCGCCAGTGTTACGGGATTCGAGGCTATCTGTGATCCCTCACTCCATGATAAATTTAAAACCAAACCATTATATTCAAGAGAACAAATCCTGGCATTTGCTGAAGGGAATCCATCAGAAGCCTTTGGCAATCAGTACCGGGTTTTTGATAATGACCGCGAAATTGCAAGACTGCCAAGACCTCCCTATTTCTTCATGAACCGGGTATTGAATGCAGACCACCCACAGTGGGAAATGAAACCTGGTGGCTGGATAGAGACTGAATATGAAGTTCCGGAGAATGAATGGTACTTTAAGGCCAACCGCAGCAAAGCTATGCCCTTTTGTATCCTGCTTGAAATTGCGCTTCAACCTTGCGGTTGGCTGGCAGCCTATGCCGGGTCTGCCCTTCATAGTGAACAACGCCTGCATTTTAGAAATCTCGGCGGGAACGCGACTTATTTACAACCAATATCGTGTGAATCAGGGACCCTTACCGTTCGAAGCCGTTTAAAAGAAGTTTCCAAAGCCGGCGGTATGATCATCCAGGACTTTGACATGGAAGTATTGCAAGGAAACAAGATAGCCTACAAAGGAGAAACCAATTTCGGATTTTTTACCA
>JAAEMC010000500.1 GCA_024225895.1 Desulfobacteraceae bacterium
AAAAAAAAGTGAAAAACCGCAGTCCGGCAGTGTCAGTGTTGAATTTGATACTAACATTTCCCATGGAATTAGAGAATTTGTTAAAAAAACGGGTGTGAATGCTGCTACGTTATTATTTTCAGGGTTTTCAATCCTTTTGCACCATGAAAGCCGCCGGGACGATATCCTGGTGGGAATGCCCACAAGTACCCTGGCTTCTTTACCACATGATATTGTGGACCACAATGTTGCCGGTTACATAATAAATCCCGTGGTGATTCGAAGTGTCCTTAAAAAAAATGTGAAAACCTACCTGGATGATATGGATGAAAGGATTTCGTGTGCCTTGGACCACCAGGCATATCCGTTCTATAAAATCCAGGAAAAATACCGTTTTTCAAATCAGTATCCGGGATCGGGTATTTTCAATGTTTCTTTTAATTACATGGCGTTTGAGGGAACAAATAAATTAGATTCTCTGGTGGTTCCCGTGAAAAAAGATACCCTGATCGCCTATGATAATCTTAAGCTGTGTCCATTCCCAATTCCCCAACAAGAAGGTGTCTTTCACCTTTCCATGGCAGTCATTCGTTTGGGTGAATCATTTTTTGTAACATTAACTTATGACGGCGCTCTGTTTGACAGGGATTCGATTTTAAGGAAGCTTACTGCTTTTCAAGAATTTGTTACAGGAATCATCCGTCAACCGGAATCAGCGATTCCAGACCTGATTGAAAACAGCGGCATTGGTGGTCCGGCAGGAAATCAAATAGATGCCGATGAGATCCAAAGGCTTTATGAATTAAGCCTTCCCGCTAAATCATTAATTACGGAGAATCGGTTGATCCCCGAACTTTTCCGGGAAAGGGCAATTGCCTCTCCAAACGCCACAGCAATTATCTGTGAAAATGGTACCATGACATACAATGCTTTGGATGATAATTCTGATCAGGTGGCACGCCTGCTGTATGCAAGAGGTGCCGGTCCCGGAACCATGGTTGGGGTGTGTATGGGCCGGTCCATGGAAACTGTGGCGGTATTGCTGGGTATTTTTAAATCCGGGGCTGTTTATGTCCCCATTGATCCTGGGTTTCCCAAAAGCCGTATTTCCTATATCATTGAGGATAGCGGGCTTGGTATTATGGTTTCCCAATATGCATTTGTGGAAAAAGGACTTTTCAAAGGGCATGATCTTGACATCATTGTTTTGAAAACAGAGATGGAAAAGGATACCGGCAGCCTATCCCTGATTCCCGAAAAAGAAGTGCCTTCCGATCCTGCCTATGTAATTTACACATCCGGTTCTACCGGGAAACCCAAAGGCATTCTCATTTCAAAGCAGGATATCGCGAAACACTGCCTGAATGCTGCCAATACCTATGGAATCAATGGAAAGGACCGTGTCCTGCAATTTGCATCCTTTAGTTTTGATGTTTCACTGGAGCAGGTTTTTGCAACACTTTTAAGCGGTGCTGTCCTGGTGTTGAGACAAGATTCACTGTGGACATACCATGAGTGCCTCCAATATATTGAAACCCACCAAATCAGCGTCGCCAATTTCCCGCCTGCTTATTTGAAGGAATTGTTGACAGCATATAATGAAGCGGATGTTGAGAAACCATGGCCGTTGCGGCTTGTTATCTCAGGCGGTGATGTCATGAATGCGGACATAGCACAATTGTGGCGGAAAATCTGCCCGTTTACCCGATTGTTGAATGCCTACGGCCCGACGGAAACAACTATTACCGCACTTGTCTATGAGATCCCTCAGATTTTTGCTGTTTCAGAAAAAGCACCGGTTGAAATCGTTCCCATTGGCCGACCATTGGCAGGACGAACCGTGCATGTTTTAGATGAAAACCTTGAACTGGTGACGTTGGGAACACCCGGCGAATTGATAATCGGCGGGGATGGCGTGGGGTTCGGCTATTTAAACCGGCCGGAACTTACGAAACACCATTTTATTAAAAGTCTGTTTCCAGAGCAGATCAGTGGTGTGATGTACAGAACCGGCGACATCGTTCGGATGGGCGATGACGGGCAGATCGAGTTTTTAGGCCGCAAAGACCATCAGATAAAAATCAGGGGATTCAGGATAGAGCCGGAAGAAATCGAAGCCTGCCTGATCAGCCATCCGGATGTTAAAGAAGCCGCTGTCATCCTCGATACTATCAATGGTGAAAACAAGACCCTGACAGCATTTGTGGTTTTCAATGGTGAGACCGTGGATCTGTCGGGGTATTTAAAGGGATCCCTTCCTGATTATATGCTTCCCAATACAGTTACGGCATTGGATATGCTTCCCCGCATGCCGGCTTCCGGGAAAGTGGATAAACAGGCATTAAAACTATTGGCGGCGCAAATATCCGAAAAAGAGTACGATTTGCCCCGGGATCAGGTGGAAGATGTATTGTTATCTGTGTGGTCCAACGTGCTAAAGCATCGCCGTATCGGTATAAATAACAATTTTTTTGAATTGGGTGGCCACTCCCTTTTGGCAGCCGGGATTGTTACAAGAGCCCGGCAAATATTTAATGTGGATATCGCTTTTTCAGATTTGTTTGAAGCGCCCACTGTTTCAGGTTTCGCAAAGCGGATCAAATCAGCACTGGAGGGGACAGTGCCCGTCAATCAAATTATCAGAATCGATCCAGGCGGCAGCCAAACGCTTTCTTTTGGTCAGAAACGGCTTTGGTTTATGAGTATTCTGGAAGAAAACAGCGTTGTCTATAATATGTTTTTTGCCTTTCAGCTCAAAGGATCGCTTGACCATGCCTGTTTTGAAAAAAGCTTAAATGAAATTATCCGTCGCCACCAGAGCTTTAGAACCTGCTTTCTTTCTGACGAGGGAACACCTGTTTGCAAAGTTGAAAAGGAAGTGATCCTTAAAGTACCTGTCAATGAAATAATAGAATCTGCGATCCAAGACCGGTTGTATGAAGAATCATCAATTCCGTTTGATATTTCAAAGGCGCCCCTGCTTCGGGCCCGTCTTTTTAAGGTAGTGGATGAACCTGGTCCAAAGTCCTGCCACATTTGTTTTTTTAATATGCACCACATCATTTCGGACGGGTGGTCCATCGACCTCTTTTTAAAAGAATTTTCCCGGCTATATCATGCATTTGTCCATGAAAGGCCCTCACCACTGCCCACGCTCAGTATCCAATATGCGGATTTTGCAAAGTGGCAGCAGACTTATTTGACAGGTGAGCTGTTTGACAAACAGCTTGCCTATTGGAAAATGACCTTGAAAGGGGCTCCCCATCTCCTTGAACTTCCCTGTGATAAACCCCGTCCCCGGCTGACCGAGTTTAAGGGCGATATGATTTATTTTGATATGGATAAATCGGTTTTTTCCCGGATTCATGATCTGACAATCCAAACGGGTATCACCCATTTTATTTTCCTGCAGACTGTTTTTTCCATATTGCTTTCAAAGACAGCACATCAGGACGATATTGTGACCGGGTTCCCGGTGGCGGGTAGAAATCATCCCCAGACGCGTGATCTGGTCGGTTTTTTTGTAAATACTCTTGTGTTGAGAGTTTGTTTCAAAGGGTGCCAGAAAAAGACGTTTTTAGACTTGGCTAGGGTCGTTAGAAAACAGCTCGTTGAAGCGATGACCCACCAGGATATTCCCTTTGAACGGCTGGTGGAAAAACTCAATATCCCCCGCAATCCTTCCTGCCATCCCCTGGTACAGGTGAGCTTTTCCATGATAGAAAATGAAACAGATAGTTTGAAACTGCCCGGAGTATCCGTTAAAAGCTTCCAGCTTGAGCGAAAGGTGTCCCGGTATGACCTGTCCCTGTATATTTTGGAAAATGAAGACTCATTTTCAGGCGCGTTTGAATATAATACCGACTTGTTCCTGGAAGATACCATTTCCCGGATGGCTGAGATTTTTAAATACCTGGTGGACAGGGTGCTGGAGAATCCGGATATCACATATTCCGAACTCGGTTTAAACAACCGGCAATCCGGAATAAAAACAGGTGCTGCATCTGTGAAGCTGTCCGGAAACCCGGAGATAAAAACCTTAAAGCAATACCTTGGAGAAAAATTACCGGATTTTATGGTGCCCTCCCATATCATCCCTGTTGAAAAGTTCCCTCTGAATTCCAGCGGCAAGACAGGCTTAAAGGCCTTGGCTGCCATCGAACCCACCCTGGGTGTTAATAAAGAGGAGCCTCAAAATGAAATTGAAGCCCGGATACTTTCCATCTGGGAAAACGTCTTGCCCAGGCAAAAAATCGGTACTGAGGATAATTTTTTTAATATAGGGGGAAATTCCCTTTTACTGTTAAAAGTTCACAGCGCGTTGAATAAAGCATACCCCGGCAGACTTACAGTGGCGGATCTTTTTATCCGGGATTCTGTTCAAAAGATTGCCCGGGCATTGGCGCCGGAATTCCGATTAGACGAGATTGTATTGCCTGTTTTCCCCAGAGAGGTTTTTACAAAAGATGAAGCAGTAAAAGAATTTGAGTTCGATTTGGAAGGCCCTGCTTTTAACGCTTTGAAAAAAAAGACCCGGGAATCAGGGCTCAGCAGTCGGCAAATTGTCACGGCAGCGTTTGCGTTTTTACTTTTTCAAAAGAGCCAAAAAGAAAAATTTCAATTTTTTGCCATCTTCAGCCGTAAAAAAATTGCGGTCTGTCATGTAGAAGCGAAAGAGAATAATGCTGAGGCCCA
>JAAEMC010000501.1 GCA_024225895.1 Desulfobacteraceae bacterium
ACATCCGAAATGTCATTTGAATTGTTTGTAGTAGTTTCAAGGTCAGCAATTATCAGCTGACCATTTTCAAGCAGTATGTCATATAGTTTTTGTATGACCTTCCCTGGATTTTTAAGATGATGGACAGTCATTGAACTGACAATCAGGTGAACTTTTACCTCTGATAATTTTTCATGTTCAATATCGAGCTGAAGAACGCTAATATTGTTATTTTTTAGTGTTTCAATCTTATCTTTTAAAATGCCCAGCATTTTTTGAGATGTATCCACTGCAATTATCTGTTGTACAAAAGGAGACAGTTCCAGAGTTAGTAACCCTGTGCCTGCTCCAAAGTCCATGACATGCATGTTGGTATCTAATTTTGTGTTCTCTTTAATTTTATTTGCAATTATGGAGATAGTTCTCCGTCTTTTTTCGGATTGATCCCAATCTTTAGCTTTAGAATCAAAATTTGTTTGCTCAGACAAGATAACTCCTAATTTTTGTATGCATTTTCACTATTGTCCAAAAACTGGATTTAGATAAAAAATTATTGTAGGAATTCTCCTTGTGGGGTTATGGTTGTTGTTACCACACAATAACTCAAAAACCCACAACAAGGAGAATTCCAAAATGATGGTACGACATGCAAGCCTTTTCAGTCAACTGTTGGCCTTTTTTGACCGTAATAAATTTAAGAATTTGGTTGTGAAACATAAGACAGAGAAATATTCAAAGGGTTTTAAAAGCTGGCAACACTGTGATTTATCAACTTATTTCTATGGTTAATGTTTCTCCATCATTTGGTATGAAGGTTTTTGATAATAAACCTCTCTTTTCTAATTCCTGCTTTAATTGTAACCTCGTCGTGGGACAGTGATTGAGTGCTTCCAAGTGATTGGATATAACTTTATTTGGCGCTTTTTCAATGAAAGAGATTATCTCATCCAAAGGCATGAGAATAGGACCGCCCATATCTAAGCTGGCACTTCCGGATGCAACAACACAAATATCTGGTTTGAATTCAGTTAATACCCGATGGACATCTCCGGTATAAACAGTATCACCGCTGATATATATGGTGGGCTCATCGGGAAGCTCAAGATAAAATCCAGTTCCAGTGGCCATGAAATTATGAATCCAGCTATGTCCGTGCTTTGATGGGACTGCTGTTATCTGTCCGCCAAGCAGCGGCTCAACCTGCCAGAAGCTTAGTTTTTTATCAACGTTAATCTTATTTTTTTCCAGGTATGCAGCATCTTTTTTATGGGATACGACAGGAATGCCCTTTTTACGAAGAAAAACTTTTCCCGGTGTATCAAGGTGATCCGTATGGGTTAAAAGTTCGATTCCCAATTTTTGGGAGTGCGTAATAAAACAATGAGTTACCTTGTCTAAAAACTTTAATGCATTGTCAGGTAATGGGACAATGGGATTGCGTGCAGGTTTATGTCGAAAGTGAGTAAATGTGGGCAATTGTCCTTTCCTGCTGAGCATTGGATCAATTAAAATATGATTTAATCCTGATTCAATAACAAAAGTTGCGTTTCTTAAATGATGTATTTTCATTGCATTCCTCCATATTTGATTTTGGCTGCGACACTTAAGATTTTTTTATTGGTAATAGTTTTTTATTTTTAGATAGTGTACTGAAAATAATGCTAATAAAGAAGTGTCAGTATTGACAAAAAAGGTGCGATATCGGACAATAAGGATTCCTAACCAATCCTAGGTAAAAAGGAAGAAGCATATGATTAAACTTGCTATTTTGGCACTTGAGAATTGCATGCAGTCAAGTGTGACAGGACCGTTTGATATCCTTTCTGTGGCATCGCTTGAGTGGAAACGGCAGCATCCGGATGAAACAATAAAGTTGTTTGACCTCAGGATCATTACAGATGATGGATTAAAAGTCACCTGCTTTAATGGAATGAAAATAGAACCCCATATGAGTAAAAATGATTGTAACGTGGATATCATATTGATCCCTGTTATATATGGAGATCTTACAGCAATTTTATCAAACAAAGGTTTGATTGACTGGCTCTATGATCAAAATAAAAAAGGAATTTTTATCTGTGCGGTTTGTGCAGGTGTTTTTCTGGCAGCCCAAACCGGTCTTTTAAACCAAAGAAAGGCAACGACTCACTGGCATCTGGCCAAGGCTTTTCAAAAGCGTTATCCAGAGGTAATACTCAAGAAAGAAAAAATGATAGTGGATGAGGGTGAGTTTATAACAGCAGGCGGGGCCACGGCATATATGGATCTTTGCCTATACCTTATTGGGCGGTTTGGATCTTATGAACTCGCTTCATCTGTGTCTAAAGTGCTTTTGATCGATCCCTCAAGAAGATCACAAACCCCTTATACAGTATTTGATTTTAATAAAGGCCATGGAGATGAAAATATTTTAAAAGTACAACACTGGATGGAGAAAAATATTGCCGACAACATATCTATTGCAAGCCTTGCGGATAAAGCAGGGATGGGTTTGCGGACATTTGCCCGAAGGTTTAAAAAGGCCACAGGTGATACCCCGCTTGAGTACCTTCAGCATCTTCGTATTGGAAAAGCAAGAACACTTCTTGAAACAACCGGTGACTCGGTTGATACCATAACATATGCAACAGGATATGAAGATATAAGCTCATTTAGAAGGCTGTTTAAAAAAACAACCGGTCTTCCGCCCACCGCGTATAGAAAAAAATTCAGTTTGTATTGATTGAATGGTTTGCATTGGTATGATTTTATTGGATAAATTTAATCGGGAAATTTCTTTAAGAATCGAATCCAGATCATTAAAAAAATGATAGACACCACAAGAAATCACATGGTTGAAAAAAAGATTAGAGTACGGCAATGGTGAAGTTTGCAAATCAAAATGTTTCAGTTTTTTTGCTATATTTTTCGACTTGCAGATATTTAGCATTTCAATAGAACCGTCGATTCCGAAAACGTCCAGGTCAGCTTTGGTAAACAAGTGAGAACCAAGACCAGTGGCTATCCCTACATCAAGTAGAAAGTCATGAGAACTCACATAATCATTACACATGCCAAACAGAATTTCATGTCTGAACCAATCATGTTCACGAACTTGCTGATCATATTCAGCAGCGCATTCATCATGTGTCTACTATGCTTTTCTTCCATTATTAGTCCTTTGATCGTTGAACCTCTGCGGTTTGTCCGACAGCATGTTCGTTGTTGGGTATATTTATTGCATAATTTCAATGGATTAGCATGTACTCAAAACAAGGAGGAAGCATGAGAATCAGCCCCATTTCAGTCCAAAACCCTTTTTTGACCTATACTGCCCAGGCGGAAAAAATTTCCCCATCATCCAGAAAAAAAGATGTAGTCACTCTGTCGGATGAAGGGAAAAAAATGCAGGCCCAAGCCTCAATAAACGCCCCATCCTTAATGAGCTCCCTGGATGAGTTCATGGACGGTGCAGGGAAAGACGGGGCCATTACTCTGGATGAAATCAGGGCCTTTGGTGAAAAGTATTTCAAACAAGCCGAGGAGATTCTGGCCAAAACTCTTGAACAACTCGGCATTCCGTCTGATCGCAGCATGACCATAAGCATAGATGAAAAGGGCATGGTCAAGGTTGATTCCAATCTTTCAGCCCAGGATAATGACAGGCTGGAGGCTGCTTTGAATGAACATCCTGATTTTCAGCAAGCTTTTACAAAAGCAAGTTCCAGTCAGACCACACTTGATGAGGCAGATAAGTATTTGGAGTTTGCCGAAGCCTATTCTAAAGATCCCAAGGCGGCGGTTGCCCGATACGGTATCGGCAGTTCCTTCTCGGGAGGGTATGTGCTTGAATATGCACAGGGACAAGCCAGTCTGATTTTTCAAGATGAATTCTCCCTGCTGTGATAAAAG
>JAAEMC010000502.1 GCA_024225895.1 Desulfobacteraceae bacterium
ATATCTGCCAACGATTTTTGAAGATTCTTTTGCATCCTCAATTCCCCTGTCACCGGTAAAACAATTGGCATTGCCTGAGTTTACAAGAACGGCCTGGCAAAAGCCTTTTTTAACCTTTTCTTTTCCTAAAATAACCGGTGCCGCAATCACTTTGTTGCGCGTAAAAAGTGCGGCACAAACCGCAGGGTTTTCAGAAACAATTAGACCCAAATCCTTTTGATTATTCTTTTTAATTCCAGCGGTGATGCCGCTGAACTTAAATCCGAGCATTCGTTTGACTCCTGTTTTATGGGGGTTATTAGCAAGACGGCATTATACGCCTGGCAGGAACCCTTGTAAATAAAAGTCTGCCCGCCAATTGACTTTTAGCAGCAAACATAATAATTGCATGTACAATAATCATAAGCCAAAGGAAAGGAAAATGAATAAAATACAAGACCACATAACAAGTTGTCTTTTCTTTAATACCAATGCCTTATCCCGTCAATTATCAAAAATGGCGGAAAAAGAATTTAAAAAAATTGATCTCGCCCCTGCCCATGGCACATTGATGCTGGTGGTCTATGACAATCCCGGTATCAATCCAAAAGAATTGAGCCGGCATCTTTTTTTGACACCATCAACCATCACCCGGTTTGTGGATGCATTGGTTAAAAAAGGTCTGTTAACTAAAAAGACTAAGGGAAAATCTGCTTTTATTCATCCTACCCAAAAAGGTCTTTCTCTGAAAAGCACCATTGCGCAAACCTATAAAAGTCTATATGAGATGTATACCAATATTCTTGGAGAAGACCAGGTTGTCTGCTTGTCCCAACAGATCAGTCAGGCCAGCGGCCAAATCTCAAATTTCCTAGATAATAATGGATAAAAACTTCAAGATCGTTATTGAATACGACGGCACCAGATTTTTTGGCTGGCAACGACAAAAGGACAGAATCACCATCCAGGGTGAGCTGGAAAAGGTTCTTTCCACCATTTTAAACCAGGAAATTAAAATCAATGGCTCCGGCAGAACCGATGCAGGAGTTCATGCCAAGGGCCAGGTTGCCAACTTTAATGCAGTGACAAAACTTGAATGCAACGAAATCAAAAGAGGGCTCAACTCTTTGATCTCCAACGATATTGTGGTGCACCATTGTGAACAAATGCACGATCAGTTCCATGCCCGGTACAACACCCTTTCCAAAGAATATCACTATCACATATTAAACCAACCCGATGCGTGTGCCATTGGCAAAGATTTTGTCTGGCACATCCGAAAACCCCTTGATGTGGAAATGATGAATGCCTGTTGCTCCCTCATCCTGGGAACCCATGATTTTAAATCTTTTGAAGGGGCGGGAAGCCCCAAGGCCCATACCAGAAGAGAAGTCTTTTTGGCCAAGGTGGAACAAACCGCCCCGGATCGTTTGGTATTCAAAATTGAAGCCAGTGGTTTTTTAAAACATATGGTCAGAAATTTAATGGGAAGCCTGGTGGATGTGGGATTATCAAAGATGACTCCTAAAAAATTCCAGCAGATTTTAGAGGCAAAAGACCGGAAAGAAGCCAGTGCAACCGCACCGGCTCAAGGGCTTTTTCTAATGCAGGTCAATTATCCCCAAAGTTGAAACAATGGGGTTATTCCTGATCTTTTATCTTTTTGATATGCTCGTTGTAATGGGTAATGATATCCCGCCTGTATAGCAAGCCTAAAAACACTCCGTCATCATCTTCTTTAGTGACAGGCAAGGCATCAATATTTTTCTGGGTCATCTTTAGCAGAACCGTATTTAAATCTTCTGACAGGGTGGTGGAAATAATGGTGGAGACCATAATATCTTTCATCACTACCAATTGCTCAATGTGGCTGGTAAAGATCACGGCACGGATGTCTGTGGAAGAAAAAATACCGGAAAACATCCCTTTTTCATTCATTACCGGGAAATAATGCTGTTTGGTACTGGAAAAAATTTTTTTAAAATTCACAAACCGCATGTCTTCATTCACACACCTGACCTCTTTAATCTTATGCCGTAAATTCTCCACCTTAATAGTCTGGAGGATATCCATCATAAACTCACCAGCATGGGCAGGCGAATCAATCCTGGATTTGACCTGATTTTGAAAGATAGTATATTTCTGGCATAAAAGATAACACAAGGAACAAACCAAAAGGCTTGGCAGCAGCAGATGATAGGAATTGGTCATCTCACTGACAAAAATAATAGTGGAGATGGGTGTATTGGAAACAGCAGTAAAAAAACCTGCCATACCCACAATAACAAAAGAGCCCGGGGCGGTCACAACCGAAGGGATTAACATGTGAAACAACTTTCCCACAGCACCGCCCATGGCTCCGCCTATGACAATAGACGGCCCAAAAACACCGCCGCTGCCTCCGGAACCAATGGAAAAAGAGGTGGTAAATATCTTACCAATGGCAAGAAAGAGCAAGGTGGGAATGGCTACCTGATTGA
>JAAEMC010000503.1 GCA_024225895.1 Desulfobacteraceae bacterium
GTCCAGTGCGGCTTCTGCACACCGGGGATGCTCCTCGTCGCAAAGACCCTGCTCGACGCGAACCCGGACCCGTCCGACGACCAGATTCGTGAAGCGATTGCCGGCAACCTGTGCCGGTGTACCGGGTACCAGAAGATATTTGAAGCCATCAATTCTCAGATTAAGCAACCTTAACGGTTTTTCCAAGGAGGAAACATGAAAGATTTTGATGTTATCAGCACCCGGGCCCCGCGTATTGATACACCGGACAAAGCTACGGGCAAAGCTGTTTTTGTAGATGATATACAAAAAAAGGGGATGCTCTTTGGTGCTTTACTCCAAAGTCCCCATGCCCATGCAAATATTCTTTCCATCGATACATCCAAGGCAGAGGCATTGCCGGGGGTAAAAGCTGTGATTACGTCCAAAGAAGCCGGGACTATAAAATATGGTGTGAGCCCGGCCCGGTATGACGAGATGGTATTTGCCGTTGACAGGGTCAGGTATGTTGGAGATGAAATAGCGGCCGTGGCTGCCACCTCCCTTGAGATTGCCCTGATAGCGGTTGAATTGATTGAGGTGAAATATGAAGTGCTGCCGGCGGTATTTACATTGGAAGAAGCCTTAAAAGAAGGCGCTCCTCAGATTCATGAAGATTTTCCAGGCAATTTATGCGCCGAGGTCCATCAGGAATTCGGAGATGCAGAAAAAGTACTGGCCCAGTGCGATATCGTTAAAACCAGCACGGTTAAAAATAAACGCCAGGACGGGGCTTGTATTGAAATGCAGGGCTGCATTGCTGAATTTGATAACCGTGACACGTTAACATTAATCACCTCTACCCAGGTTCCCCATTATGTACAGCGGACCGTTGCCATGGTTCTGGGCCTGGATGTGGGCAAGGTCCGGGTTAAGAAACCCTATCTGGGTGCAGGTTTTGGTATCAAAGCCTCTGCCAATCCCATGGAACTTGCCTGCTGCATCCTGGCGAGGGAAACCAGGAAGCCTGTGAAAATGAACTATACAAGGGAACAGGTTTTTATGCTCGCCCGTGCCCGCCACCAGTTCACCCACACCATTACTACCGGCGCTAAAAAGGACGGGACGCTTGTGGCATTAAAGCATGAATGCTGGCTTGACGGCGGTGCTTATTCAAGTTTCGGTATTGCCACGGTCTATTATTCAGGCTCCCTTTTAGGCGGTCCGTATAAACTGGCCAACATGAAATATGACGGGTACAGGGTGTATAACAATAAACCGGCCTGTGGTGCCCAGCGGGGTCACGGAGCTGTCATTGCCAGGGCATGCTTTGAACAGCAGCTGGATATGATTGCCGAAGAGATCGGCATGGACCCCATGGAGCTTCGCATTAAAAATATGATGGAGACCGGGGATACTACCTGTAATGACCTGAACATGAGCTCCTTTGGCATGTCTGAATGCATTGAAGCGGTCCGCAGTGGATCAAACTGGGACAAGAAAAAGGGGAATATGCCGGAAAGTAAGGGAATCGGTATGGCCTGCGGGTTTTTTGTATCCGGGGCAGGCTATCCTATTTATAGGTCAGATACCTTTCATGGCACCGTGATTGTCAAATTGACGGAGGACGGGGGAACCGCCCTTGTCTACACTGCTTCTGCCGAGATCGGCCAGGGTTCGGATACTGCCTTTGCCATGATTGCCGCCGAAGCCCTTGGTATACCATTAGATAACATCCGCCTGGCCTCGGGAGATACGGATATGGGCGTGGACCTGGGTGCATATTCCAGCCGTCAGACCCTTATGACGGGTCATGCCACCAAAGAGGCGGCTGAACATGCCCGGGCCCAGGTATTGGAAGTTTTGTCCGAGCAATTGGATGTGCCGGTCCAAGATATGAATATCCGCAATGGATTTATTGAATTTAAGGCAAATAGTCCTGATTTCAGTGAATTACGGACCCGGTATATCAAGGAACACCGGGGCTGGACCGATAACCCGGATTCAGAAAAACTCACCTTCAAGGAAGCCTCCAGGATTGCATTTTTAGAAAGGGGCAGCATTGTGGGAACGGGAAAATACAAACCCCATAATTTGGGCGGTAAATTCAAGGGTGCAGCCGTGGGGACTTCTCCGGCATATGGATGTTCCGCACAGGTGGCAGAGGTTACCGTGGATGAAGGTACAGGAATGGTGACTATTGACAAGATCACGGATGCACATGACTGCGGCAGGGCCATTAACATGACCTCTGTGGAAGGGCAGATGGAAGGATCTGTTTCCATGGGGATTGGTGAAGCCATGCATGAAGAGGTGATTTTTGATGCTAAAGGCCACGTTTTGAACAGTGATTTGGCTGAATACAAGATTGTCACTGCCATGGATATGCCGCAGGTTAATGCCGTGGTTGTGGAAAGCAATGAACCCAACGGACCTTTTGGAGCCAAAGAAGTCGGGGAGGGCGCCATTATGCCTACCATCCCGGCCATCCTCAATGCCGTGTATGATGCAATTGGTGTGAGGATATATGAATTGCCCTTAACACCTGAACGGGTTTATTTTGCTATCCAGGAATACAAGGAAAAAACAGGGGCCGCATAATCATGTCTCAAGAAGATTTGCGATATGCCCGCCAGATTGTCCTGCCCCGGATTGGAAAACAGGGGCAGGCACTTCTTGCGGAAAAGACTGTTTTTCTTGCCGGGGCCGGCGGGTTGGGGTCCATTTTATGCCTTTACCTTGCCGCAGCCGGCATTGGAAAGATTCTTCTGGCTGACCATGATGC
The DNA here is from genome assembly GCA_024225895.1 of Desulfobacteraceae bacterium. Classification (GTDB taxonomy): domain Bacteria; phylum Desulfobacterota; class Desulfobacteria; order Desulfobacterales; family Desulfobacteraceae; genus JAAEMC01. Next base: position 2,744 of record JAAEMC010000503.1, read on the forward strand.
AGTGGATATTACCAACCTGAACCGCCAGATTCTCTTTGGCAATGCCTCTTTGGGCCAGCCCAAAGTCTTGTCAGCTAAAGATCGGCTAAAGGATCTTAATCCATCTGTTGGGGTAACGCCAATTCAAGAAGAGGTGACAGCCGGTAATATTGATGCGCTAATTAAGGGAGCGGATGTGATTCTGGACGGTACTGACAATTATGCTGCCCGAAAAATATTGAACCGTGCCTCCCTGAGCCATGGCCTCCCGTTCATATTTGGCGGGGTAAAAGGATTTGACGGCATGGTATCAGTATTTATTCCAGGAACCACAGCCTGTTTTGAATGCATATTTTTGCCGCCGACATCAAAAGAGGATCAAAAGCCGGGGATTATCGGGCCTGCCGCCGGGATAGCCGCATCCATCCAGGCCATGGAAGCCATTAAGCTGCTGCTCAATATCGGGCAGTCACTTGAAAACAGACTTGTTCGCATTTCCGGGCTTTCCATGAGTGTTTCGACCACAACCCTGACATCTAATTCCAACTGCCCGGCCTGCGGCGCAAAATAAATGGCAAAGGTGCAGCGCAAATGATTATTCAATTAAACGGATTAACAGAAACTGTTTCTGATGAATTAAATGTTACCGGCCTCATTAAATGGGCCAAAGAAGGAGACCCTGATCTGATGGTGGAAATAAACGGCAGGTACGTGTTTCCCAAGGACTATGACCTGCATATGATCAAGGAAAATGACAAGGTGGAGTTTATCAATCCCAACCTTGGCGGATAAACTATGCTTCTTTTGGTTGAGATGGCGTTTGACTTAAGTATTCGAATTCATGAGCCGGGTTTTTGGCAATAAACATAATCAAGTTAAAAATATGAAAAAGACCATACAACACCCCATTTCCGCTGTGATACTGGCAGCAGGATTATCCAGCCGGATGAACGGCTTTAAACCTTTAATGCCCCTTGGCAACAAAACCATAGTGGAAAAATCCATTGACCTGTTCAAGGCCAATGGTATTGATGATATTGTGGTGGTAACAGGGTTCAATGCAGGGATGCTGGCGCCGGTGATAGAAAAAGCCGGTGCATTGCCGGTCATGAATCCGGAATATGAATCCGGAATGCGCTTTTCCCTTCAAAAGGGTATAAAGAACATCCGCCCTCAATCATCCGGCTTTTTTTTGCTGCCTGTGGATATTCCGGCCCTAAGGCCCGCCACCATCCAAACCATGGTACAGATGTTCCGGGAAAATGACCAACAGATTATAATGCCTTGTTTTGAGGGCACCCCCGGCCATCCGCCTTTGATACCAACCAGATTGAAAAAAAACATATTAGGTCTGACCAACGGTTCCACCCTCAGGGATGTCCTTTTTTCTCATTCCGAAAAAATTATTGAACTTGCCGTGCATGACAGAGGGATACTTCTTGACGCGGATGATGAAGAAGGATACCGGAAGGTCTGCAAAAAATGGTCGCTTCTTGATACTCCTGATAAAGAAGAATGCCTTTCCATTATAAATACCCTGCTGCCAAGGGACGATAGTGTCCGGTCTCATTTGGCAAATGTCTCGTTTTGGGCCTTAAGGATTGCCAATGCCGTCCGGGATGATGTGGATACCAATCTTGTGATTGCATCGGCCCTGCTCCATGATATCTGCCGCAAAGAAGAAAACCATGCGCAAGCAGGGGCAAATTTAATCCGCGGCATCGGCTTTGAAAGCGTCTCCCATATTATTGCCCAGCATATGGATATTCAATTGGATGGCGGTGATAATATCCAGGAAAAAGAGATTGTCTATTTTGCCGATAAAATCTGCAACGGGCATACGCTTGACTTAAATTATCACCAACGCTTTGCCCAATGTCTTAAAAAATGGCCCTGGGCCTTAAACAGCATTTTAAAACGATATGAAAATACTAAGTGCATACAAACCAGAATTGAATCTTCGGCAAAAAAATCCATTGAAGAGATACTCGCAGGTCAGTGATCTCGTTTTTCTTTTGCGGCATGGACAAATCATCAACAATGGCGGCAAAAAGCGGTATATAGGAACAACAGATGCCAGGCTTGATGATACAGGCATTCTCCAGGCACATTATTGGCAAGAAGTTTTTTCAGCAATAAAAATAGATGCCATCTATGCAAGTTCCCTTTCCCGGTGCCGGCACACCGCCCGGATCATTGCAAATGAAAAATCGGTTGTCACGGATTCCGCCCTCAACGAGATCAATATGGGAGATTGGGACGGCCGGTCCTTTGACCGGATTAAAGCCTGTGATCCAGTGGCATTTGAAAAAAGGGGCACAGCCATGGATACATTTAAACCTTTTGGCGGAGAAAGTTTTCTTGATGTTTCGTCAAGGGTTCTTCCATGTTTTGACAAGTATTCAAAAAAAACGGGAAAAAAATTATTCATCACCCATGCCGGTGTCATCCGGGTACTCTTATGCAGCATCCTTAAAAAATCCTTAAAAGACCTTTTTGAAATTAAAATGGCCTATGGTCAGCTCTTTGTCCTTGAAGTGTAATTTGAAAGGCCAAAAATCTGGTACAGCGTTTTTCTTATGGGCTACACTTAAAATTCAGGTGCGTGTTTTTAACTGGGATTTTATTTTTTCCCTGTTTTTACATATTGCAGGTGGGCTAATACAAGCTTGATATCTTCATAGGAAAAGTCATCTCCCAGTTCTGTTTTAACCCTTTTAAGCGAGGGATAAGACTGCTGTGAAAGCTTTTCTTCAATCTGATGTTGTTTTTTTGCTGAGAGCAACTTTTTTATATCTAAATCTCCGGTTGCAATAAAATGTGATAAATGTCCCTGGACCGTATTTTTAACCAATTCCCTTTGTGTTGCAATCGCAGTGATGGAAAGCCCTTGTTTGAACATATCCAAGCTGACCTGTTTGGTATCAATGCCGGGAGATTGTTTTTTAGGCTTTTCTTTTTTTTTGGGTTCATTTTTTATTTCAGGAAGTTCTGGTGTTTTTATTCCATGTTCTTTGCGGTATGCGCAAACCATCTCCAAGATATCATCACCATAGTTGGATAGGGTTTTGGGGCCAATACCATTGATTTTTTCTAGGTCCTGAGTGTTGTCAGGCAGGCCAACGACAATCTGCACCAATACCTGCTGATGAAGTATTTGAAAAGCAGGAATATCTTTTTCTTTTGCCAGACGCAAACGCCAGTCTTTAAGCTGTAAAAACAATTGAGGATGTTCAATATCTGATTCTTTATAGGAAGGAGACTTTTGGGCTTTGTGTTTTTTTGTTTTCCCTGGAGTAAATTGGATTTCAGCCTTTGAGACAGCGCGCAAATACTGTGACGGCGAAAATTTGTGTTCGCAGGATTGAACACCTGCAAGCTTTACGGCAATTTCCTGCTTGAGATTGTCAAAGGCATTCTTGATTTTTTTTGCAAGGGCTTTGTTGTCTGTTTCCAAATTTAAATTTTTCAATAGATCATCAAAAATCAAAGCGAATTTTTTCTGGAACCAAAGAGATGCTTTTTTGACCCTTTCTTGAATGTACTCATCAGATGCCGGGAGGGTATTTTTTTGAAAATGGCCTTGCAATTGATCTTTGAATTTTTCACTGACCATAATAATATTGTCCCGGGCCGATTTTTCAAGCAGCTTTATATCAGGAACGCCTGATATCTGTACCAGACCGGTGTTGCCGCTCAGCAAGCGATTAAAATAGTTGAGCCTGTTATTCAGCGTTTGAAAATTAAAACAGCGTATCACCAATTCCTGCTGGTACCTGATTTTTGCTGTCTCAAGCAGGTCTTCCAAATTGAAATTTTGTCTTGTATTACTGATAAATCGGGTAATAGCCTCATCCATATCAATTCCCCGCATCGGAATTGGGGAGGACAGCACTATTCCTTCAAAGGTTTTACAACGGCTTAAGGCGACATAGACCTGGCCCTGGGCAAATGCGGCCTGGGCATCAATGACGGCCTTGTCAAAGGTCAAACCCTGGCTTTTATGGATGGTGATGGCCCACGCAGGCTTTAACGGAAACTGCGTAAACCGCCCAATGACCTCCTCCTCAATTTCCTGGAGTTCTTCATTTACCGAATATTTTATATTTTCCCATTCTACAGACTCAACACTGATCTCTTCAGAATCGTCCGGGCAAATGACGCGGATTTGACCGTCTGATATGGAGGTGATTTTTCCTATTTTTCCATTGTAATAACGTTGGTCGGCAGAGGCATCATTTCGAAGAAACATCACCTGGGCACTGACTTTTAAACTCAATTTTGCAAATGTAGGATAACTGTGTTCCGGAAAATCCCCTGAAATTTGGGCATCCAGATCATAGGCAGTTTTATTTATTGCCTGGAGTTTTTTTTGATTAATGGTATCAGCGTTTCTATTATGGGTTGTTAAGGTAATATATCCCTGGTTTTCCTCAGGTATGAAATTTTCTATATATCTTTGGTTTAATTCATCTATACACGATTCATCCAGACGGTTCTCCCTGACTTTATTGAGCAGGCTGAGAAATTGATCATCTGACTGGCGGTAGACTTTTTTAAGCTCAATTGTAACCAGCTCTATATCCTCAAGGGCAAGACTGCTGAAAAAATAAATACTTGCATAGTATTGCCTTAATAAATCCCATTCCCGGGGCTTTGCCACAGGGGGCAATTGGTGCAGATCACCGATCAATAGTAATTGAACGCCTCCAAACGCCTTGCTGCTACGGCGGTGGTATTGGAGCACCTTGTCTACTGCATCCAGTACATCTGCTCTGACCATACTGATTTCATCAATCACCAGAAGATCAAGACTTTTAATGATCTGCTTTTTTTGTTTGCTGAATCTGAAAATACGCTCTTTGTTCTTAACAAATGCTTCACTGCCCGGAATAAACGGCCCAAACGGCAGCTGGAAAAAGGAATGAAGCGTGACACCACCGGCATTGATTGCCGCAACTCCTGTTGGTGCAGTGACAATTTTTCTTTTTGCTGAATTCTTTTTTAAATTTTTCAAAAATGTTGTTTTGCCGGTACCTGCTTTTCCGGTCAGAAAAATATGGCAGTCTGTATTCTCTACTAATTCCAGGGATAACTGCAGTTCACGGTTTTCTGAATAGCTGGGGGTCTCTTGTTTGCTCATCATTTATTCCTGTATAAATTCCTTTTACTTTATGACATACACTCCGTAACAAAAATCATAAGCATTAACAACCTGGTTTACCCTGTTGATGGTGGCCAGGTATGTGCCTTTTTGTTGTTATTGTGGCATGATATGGAATTTGTTTGAGGATTCTGCCTGATAGATTTTTCTTGTTCAAACAGGCAGGATTGGTGTAAAGGATTTTTATGATGAAAGCCATGATACTTGAGAAAATCTGTGATTTAACCAAAGATCTTACCCCTTTGAAAATGGCGGATCTTCCTGTGCCGGAACCAGGTCCAAAAGAAGTGTTGATAAAAGTATCTGCCTGCGGTGTCTGTCATACAGAGCTGGATGAAATTGAGGGCCGGACGCCGCCATCTGTTTTTCCCATGGTTTTAGGCCACCAGGTAGTGGGGAAGGTCGTAAAAAAAGGGGATGAGGCCCATCAGTTTCCCATGGGGCAGCGTCTGGGGGTTGCCTGGATTTATGGGGCCTGTGGTCAATGTGAATGGTGCCGGAAAGGCCAAGATAATCTTTGTCCGGATTTTCTGGCCACGGGCAGGGATGTCCATGGCGGGTACGCAGAATATATGAAAGTGTCTGAAGGTTTTGCCTATCCCATACCAGATCTTTTTTCCAATGAAGAGGCAGCTCCTTTGTTGTGTGCCGGTGCCATCGGCTACCGGTCGCTGTCCTTTGCAAATGTCAAAAACGGCGACCATCTCGGATTAACAGGTTTCGGGGCTTCTGCCCATCTGGTATTAAAAATGGTTCAAAAAAAATATCCTGAATCACAGGTTTATGTCTTTGCCAGAAACCCCAAAGAAAGGGAATTTGCAAAAACCTTGGGTGCATTTTGGACAGGTGATATTTCAGAAAAATCACCCAGGAAACTTCATTCGATTATTGATACGACGCCGGTATGGAAACCTATGGTTGAAGCATTGAAAAACCTTGCGCCGGGCGGGCGTCTTGTCATTAATGCCATTAGAAAAGAAGATAAGGATAAGAATTGCCTTTTGGATCTGGATTACCCCAGGCATTTGTGGATGGAAAAGCAGATCAAGAGTGTTGCAAATGTTGCCAGGCACGATGTCAGATCTTTCCTTGATCTGGCTGCTGCCATTCCCATCAAACCCCAGGTTGAAACATTTACACTTGAACAGGCCAATCAGGCAATTTTGGAGTTGAAAACAGGAGAAATCCGCGGGGCAAAGGTGATTGTGTTTTGAAGCAGAATATTTTGACCGGCAAAGACCGTAATTTTGATGATTTGGCCCCGCGATTCAACCGCAAGGTTTACGGCGGTTTAAAAGGCCGCATCCGTCTGGCGGTTTTGGAAAAGGATTTTAATGATTTTTTAATTAGAGCCCTCAACCCGCCGGAGAATCAGCCTCTGAAAATCCTCGATGCCGGGGGCGGGCATGGCCCTTTTTCTTTGCGACTGGCAAAGCAGGGACATAATGTTACCTTGTGCGATGTCTCTGAAAAGATGCTGGAACTGGCAGGCAAAAGGGTGGGTGATCAGGGATTAGAAGACCGGGTAACTCTTGTACAAAGCCCGATCCAGGATCTGCCGTCCATATATCACGGCCCTTATGACCTGGTGCTGTGCCATGCCGTCTTAGGATGGGTGGCAGAACCTGAAGTCCTGATCCTCCATCTGTCTGAATACATTAAGCCCAACGGCATGCTTTCCCTTACCTTTTACAATATCGTTGGCATGATCTATAAAAATTTATTGCGGGCTAATTATAAGAAGATTGTCCAAAAACAATATGCCGGCTGGCCCGGAAGCCTTACCCCCATGTACCCGCGTCACCCCGAAGACGTGTTGAACTGGCTTGGTAAATACCCTTTTGAAATTCTTTGTCACAGCGGTATGCGGGTTTTCCATGATTATATTCTGGATCTTGAGGACCGCGAGCAAAATCCTTCCGCAGTTGTGGATCTGGAATTGGAATTTTCCCGCCAGACGCCCTATCGTGACATGGGCCGCTACCAACATATTATGGCCCAAAAAAAAGCCTGAAAAAATAAAACCCGTCTTAGAATTTTTTTCCAAGACGGGTGTTGGATTGTAAAAAGCTTTTTAAAAACCAATGGTACTATTTTTTATGTTTTTTAATGATGGCTTCTTTGAGA
>JAAEMC010000504.1 GCA_024225895.1 Desulfobacteraceae bacterium
AAATACTCAATTGCAAGCTGATAAAGACCATTGACAGTGGCGCAAAAGCCTGGAGACTTTTAAAACAAAAAAAACGCATTGATTGTGTAGTCTGTTTTTATGATATGAAAAATATGTCCGGTCTCACCTTGCTTAAATTTGTCCGCCGGGAAGTCTATATCGGCAATATCCCTTTTTTTCTTGTGGATGAAACGTCCAATAAAGTCAAAGTCTTGGAAGCTTTGCAGGCCGGAGTAAGCGGACTTTTTCTCCTTCCGCTGGATTTGGAGAGCGTCCGGGATAAAATTTTAGAAGCCTTGTCTAAAAAAAGGCCACCTGTCATTAAAAGAGCTGAACGGGAATTTAATCGGGGCGTTGAATTCTTAAAAATTCAGAAATATAATAAGGCTCTGAACGTTTTCACCAACCTTGTTTCTCAAAAGGAAAATCCGGAAATATATTTTAACATCGGCTACATTAAAACAGTCCAGGGAAAATACGAGGAGGCCATTGAGGCATTTTCAAAGGCAACCCAGCTGGACAGACTTTTCGGAAGGGCCTACGAAGAAATTGGTAAAATTTATAAAATCCTTGGAGATGAAAAAAAATCAGAACAATATCTGCAGCAGGCGGCTGAAGTCTACATGGACACAGGCCAACTTGGCCCTGCAGAAGAAGTTTTGAACGGTCTTTTGAAAGCAGGAACCGATTCATTGAATGTTTTTAACACCCTTGGAGTAATTTATCGTAAAAAAGGTGAGACAGACATTGCACTGACTCAATATAAGAGAGCATTGAAAGTCCATCCTGAAGAGCCCTATATTTATTACAATATAGGCAGACTCTACCTGGACATGAAAGATCCTAATAAAGCAAAGGAGTATTTCAGCAGAGCATTGGATAAGGATCGAAATTTTAATGAAGCCCGGCAGGTGATCAAGGCAATAGATTTAGGAATTGTGTAAAAAAGCCATGGGCCTTATATCAATTAAAAACTTTCAAACTCGGATGCTTTGGGCATTGTACAACCATACCATGGCAAACTTATATTTTTTTTGATGAAGCATTTCCTTGAATCTTTAACCTTCTATTTAGTGACTAAACGAAAAATCCCCTTATTTTCTCAATTTCTGCGTTGTCAGCAAAATATTAATTCTGGCAAGTAATCTACCACATTCCTTTGGTTGAAATTTTACTTTCCCATTGTACTTAACAAAATATTTAATTTTAGTTCAGCCACTATTTAATCTGAGCAAAAAGGTATGATCCTGCTTGCTATTTAATGCCGGTTGTGGCATTGATAAACCTTTATTAAAAAGATTTTTTCTATAATAATTTATGATGGTTTCGAAAGGAAAAAGCACGATGGAGGAGCGGTACAATCCAGAGCAGGTAGAACCCAAATGGCAGGAATATTGGAATAAAAACAAACTTTTCAAGGTTGATGTCGATTCAACCAAAGAAAAGTACTACCTATTGGAGATGTTTCCCTATCCTTCAGGAAAAATCCATATTGGGCACGTGCGCAACTACACCATCGGCGATGTTGTGGTTCGGTATAAAAGGATGAAGAATTATAATGTGATCCATCCCATGGGCTGGGATGCCTTTGGTATGCCAGCAGAAAATGCGGCAATTGACAACAATACCCATCCGGCAATATGGACATATGAAAACATCAAGGCAATGCGGGATCAACTCAAAAAAATGGGATTTTCCTATGACTGGGACCGTGAAATTGCCACCTGCAGACCAGAATATTACAAATGGGAACAATGGCTTTTTCTTAAAATGCTTGAAAAGGGAATGGCCTACCGAAAGGAATCCTATGTTAACTGGTGTGAGAAGTGCCAGACTGTTCTTGCCAATGAACAAGTAGAGCAGGATAAATGTTGGCGATGTTCTCAATTGGTTCAACAAAAAAAGCTTTGGCAGTGGTTTTTTAAGATCACCGATTATGCGGAAGATCTTTTGGTGCATTGTGATAAACTGCCGGGATGGCCGGAAAAAGTAACCGTAATGCAGAAAAACTGGATCGGCAAGAGCTTTGGTTCTGAGATTAAGTTTAAAATTGATGGTAAGGATGAGGACATCACTGTATTTACCACCCGGCCGGATACAATTTTTGGTGCCACATTCATGTGTCTGGCACCGGAGCATCCCCTGGTGGAAACTCTTTCAAAAGAGACAGACAAAACTGAAGAAGTGGTCCGGTTTGTTGAAAAAGTATCCAGCCAGGAAAGGTCTGCCGAAGGTATAGAAAAGTATGAAAAAGAAGGGGTGTTTACCGGGGCATACTGCATAAACCCGGCAACCAATGAAAAAATTCCTATCTATACTGCCAACTTCGTACTTATGGAATATGGTACAGGCGCAATCATGTCGGTTCCTGCCGGGGATCAAAGGGATTTTGATTTTGCCAAAAAATATGGGCTTGAAATCCGGGTAATTATTCAACCCGAAGAAACGCTGGATGCATCGACCATGGATGCTGCCTATACCGGCGAAGGCAAAATGGTCAATTCTAATCAATTTGACGGTCTGGACAGCAAAAAAGCCATGGAAGAAATAACTAATTGGCTTGAAAAAGAGGGTAGGGGAAAGGCAACTGTTTCCTATCGACTAAGGGATTGGGGCATTTCAAGACAAAGATACTGGGGCGCACCTATCCCGGTTATTCATTGTCCTTCCTGCGGGGTTGTGCCGGTTCCTGAAAAGGATCTGCCGGTTAAATTGCCTGAAGATGTAGATCTGCTTGAAAAAGGCGGTTCTCCTCTGGCAAAGCTGGACTACTTTAAAAAGACACTTTGTCCCAGATGTGGCCGCAAGGATGCCAAAAGAGAGACAGATACCATGGATACCTTTGT
>JAAEMC010000505.1 GCA_024225895.1 Desulfobacteraceae bacterium
AATTTTCCAATCACTGCTCTGGATATTGTGTTAATGGGAAAGCTGGATCCTGAAAAAAGATGGAGACAAAAAAAAACCTTGGATCGAGAAGAAGCCATGGCAACACTCTCACGACTTGAGATGGCTGATCATGCCCAAAGAAAAATAGGTGAGCTTTCAGGCGGTCAACGGCAGCGTGTTTTTATTGCAAGATCACTGATGACACAACCCAAACTACTGCTTTTGGACGAGCCCACTGCCAGTATTGACACCAAGGGCCAGGCAGATTTTTACAAACTTTTGAAGGATTTGAATAAGGATGTGGCCATTCTTGTGGTGAGCCACGATCTTTTTGTTGTCTCCAATTATGTAAAATCAGTGGCATGTGTCAATAAGAGCCTTCATTACCATCCCCATGAGGAGATAACAGGGGATATGCTGGAGACCATGTACTCCTGCTCTGTGGACGATATTTGCCAGGTGCAGATACTGGCCCATGGGATGCCCAAAAAACAACACCAGCAGTCAACGGAGCAGATCAATGGAAATTCTTGAATTTGAATTTATGCAAAACGCCATTATGGCAGGGCTGATGACCAGTATTATATGCGGCATTATGGGAACGCTGGTGGTGGTGAATCGGATTGTTTTCCTTTCCGGCGGCATTGCCCATGCTGCCTATGGCGGCATCGGCCTGGCATTTTATTTTAAATGGCCGGTAATGATCGCTACAATGGGCTTTTCTTTGGCCGCCTCCATGCTCATGGCTGCTGTAACATTCAAGGTAAAACACCGGGCAGACACCATAATTGGCGTTATCTGGGCCTTGGGAATGGCCTTTGGCATTATCCTGGTTGATCTGACTCCGGGCTATAATGTGGATTTAATGAGCTATTTGTTCGGAAGTATTCTTACAGTGCCAAAATCGGATCTTTGGGTGATGCTGATCATCGCAATACTCGTGATTGGTCTTGTGATGCTTTATTACAGGGATCTTGTTGCCATATCCTATGATGAGGAGTTTGCAAGAATCCGGGGTGTGCCGGTAAAACGGCTATATTTCATCCTCATCGGCATGCTGGGATTGACAATCGTCATGGTGATACAGGTGGTGGGCTTGATCATGGTGATTGCCCTTTTGACCATCCCGCCGTTTATTGTTGAAAAATATGCTAAATCACTGGGCTGGATGATGGTTGGATCGAGCGTTCTGGGCGCAGCTTTTACTTTGTGCGGCTTGTGGTTGTCTTACCGGTTTGACCTGACATCGGGTGCCTCCATCATTTTGGTTGCAGGAGGGGTGTTTTTAGTTACCTTGTTGTTGGATCAGATTCACATAGTCCTAACATCCAGGAAACGGCGGGGCATGCTGAATAATATTTAAAAGGAGTGTTATATATAGATGTGTAACCAATGCAATTATCAAGAACTGCTGGCTTCGGTAAAACTCGAACCCACTGAGCAACGGCTGAGGGTTTTGGAAATTATTGGCAACAATACTTTTCCTTTGTCGGCTTCAAATATCCATGACACGCTTGACAGGGGACAAGCTATCAACAGGGTGACAGTCTACCGTATTCTTGATCTTCTGGTGGAAAAACAAATTGTAGAACGGATCAGTACCGGCGGAAGGTCGTCTTATTACGGACTGGCACCCAATGAGAATCACCAGGCTCATCCCCACTTTTATTGTAAAGAATGCGGGCAGATGGATTGCCTGGGGCCTGAAACCCTATCTGTTGATTTTAGCCGGTTTGAGAAAATCTTCCCCGGCAGGATTGATAAGCTGGAAATGCGCCTGGACGGTATTTGCAAGAACTGCTTGAAAAAAAATCTCAATTGAACCGCTTCCAGCATGCTGTCGTGGAAAAATTAGTTTTTAAAGAAGCTCGTCAAAATTTGAGAAAATATTTGTCTTAATCGGTTTCCCGGTAAATCGTTTGGTGCACAAGGTAAAGACCGGGCATTTTAAGAAAGCAAAAAGGACATACTAAAATTAAATTTTGTCCAGGTTGAGTCGGCCGGCCATGTTGAGGAATTCTTTTTGGAAAATGGTTAGCTCCCGGTTTTTTAAATATGCGGCATTCCATTGGATCGGGAGCCCTGTCCGGGTGAGGGGGCGGGCTGCAACCCGCCCGGTTTCAACCGCAGACCGGACTGCCCAATTGGGGGCAAAACTGACACCGAATCCTGCGGCAACCATTTCAATAATAGCCGGGGGCTGGCTTACAATCATGTGCTTTTTGGGTATAATACCCCTGGGCTTAAAGCCGAGTTCAACATAATTTTTCCTTGCCTTTTCCGAGTGAATGATCACGTTTTCATTGGCAAGGTCTTCAAATTCGATACGAGACTTGACAATCAATGGATGATCCAGCGGTATGATGCAGGCCATCTCATCTTCAAACAGCGGCTGGAAGGTAAAAACATCATCTGCCACAGGTGCGCCGGTGATCACAAAATCAAATTTGCGGGAACCAAGCTCTTTGGCCAGATCTTCTGAATTGCCGGTGGTAAATTCAACATTGGGAAATTTATTTTGAAATTTCATCATGATCCGGGGCATCCATTTATAGCAAAAGATGCACTGGGTGCCCACCTTGAGTTCGCCGGTTTCACCCGAAGTCATTTTGGCGATTTCAAGTTCCGTATCTGCCAGGGTTTCAATGACCTGTTCGGCTGTTTCCATTAATTTGTTTCCGGTAGGGGTCAGCAGCATCTGTTTTTTTGTCCTGAAAAACAATGGTGTGTCCAGCTTGGTTTCTATATCCTTTAATTGTTGACTTAAAGCAGATTGAGACAGGCACAGCTTACCTGCTGCCCGGGTCATGTTTCTCTCTTTTGCAATGGTAGTCACCATTCTCAGATGTTTAATTTCCAGATGCCCCATAATTGTATGATTAAGTTTCCTTATTGATATTATAATTATAATTAATTTTACTTATATTCTAAGTTGAATTAGGGTGGATGTCAACTGGAACTTTAGCGGGTTCTTTGAACACTAAAACAAAGGAGATATCAATGGCTTTAATTAATACTGTTTCACCGGAAAATGCAGAAGGGATTATCAAAGAAGGATATGATATGTTTATACAAAATGTCGGCATGATTCCCAAGCCCATGGAAATGATGAGCGCAAGCCCCGCACTTTTTGAGCAGGGTATCCAGCGGATTCATTATTTTAGCAAACACCCGAATCTAAGTTTTGGATTGCTGGCCCATATCCGTTATCTTGCGGCGCGTGCATTGAATTATGAGTTTTGCACGGATTTAAATAAATTTGTCTTGGGGAAACTGGGAGTGACTGAACCGGATTTTGAAAAAATGGAAAAGGACCCAACTCAATCGCTTTTAGAAGAAAATGAAGGGGCTATGCTGGCCTTTGTGGTCAAATCCATTAAAGATCCGAAATCAGTGACAGCAGATGAGATTGAGCATCTCAAGGAACTAGGGTGGACAGACAGGGACATGGTGGATGCCCTGGCCCAGGGCGTGAGTATGATTGACCACTCCATTATGATGCAGGTCTTTCAATTTGATCAGAAGTGCATGATAGCCTGATTAAAAAAGAGCAAATCGCTTAATAGCATAAAATATGGATTTGACGGGGGCGTTCAGACGGTTATAATAGGGCCGAAGTTTTTGTAAAAACATTTAAAAAATATACAGGATAGGCCAATGCCGGAAACCAATCGTCAGCTATCTTTTACCCCCCGTCACCATGCTCTTTTATTTTCATCTATTGCCAAAGCAGTGTTGGATGAGGTTGGAAAAGTGCAGGGAGAAAAATACATTCGAAAAGCCGTTGCTGTATATGGACAGCAGCGCGGCAGGCGGATGGCTTTACGGGCACAACATAATGGTCATCCATTGAGTATGGCAAATTATTTTGCCTATGGAGAGTGGGAGGCCCCAAAAGGGGAAATGAATCTTGTATTTAAAGAAAAGGTTCCTGATGCCAGGGTTCATATTTCAAAATGCCCTTGGCATTCGGTTTGGAAAGAAAAGGATTTGCTTGATTATGGCAGATATTTTTGTATGGAGATTGATACTGCGCTGGTCAATGGGTTTAATCCGGATCTTGTCATAAACATCCACGCCACAAGGACCAATGGGGGAGAGTGTTGCGATTTTGTTTTTAAAGATGCCAATCTTTCATTTTTCGCCCTGCTGAGCCTGGCATTCAAAAAGAAATTTACCCCTGGCAAATCTGCCATAATGCCCTGGGAATACCATGTTGGTCATCTTTTCAAGACCCTTGGAGAGGTGTTTGCAGATAC
>JAAEMC010000506.1 GCA_024225895.1 Desulfobacteraceae bacterium
CAAGACCCGGAATCGGAAGACTTCTGGGTTTTTTCGCCCCGGCTGCCACAACCGTGAAATCATAGTCATATTTGATTTTAGAAAATAGTTTTTCATCAATGGTATGTTCCATGCGGATATCCTTGATCAACTCTTTGACCCGCGACAACTCGCTATTAAGCATATTTGCAGGGATCCGGGTGTCAGGAATCACGGATGAGATTTTTCCTCCGATTTTTTTTGAAGCGTCAAAAAGGACAGCAGTATGCCCTTTCAGGGTCAGGTGCCATGCCGCGGAAATCCCGCCGGGGCCGGCTCCAATAATTGCGATTTTCTTTTTGCTTTTTTTTGCGGTTTTCGGCAGTTTGACCTTTTCCCCGGCCTGGCCGAGAAGCTTAACATTGATCGGGGACATATACTGGCTGTGCCGTGTGCAGGATGCCATACAGGGGCTGGGGCAGAGATGGCCGCAGACCGTTGCAGGAAAAGGCGTGTATTCCAGGCCCATGCTGACGGCCTCGTCAATATTGTCGGTCCGGATCATGAGCCACCTTTTTTGGACCGGAATGCCTGTGGGGCAAGCTGCCTGGCAGGGAGCAATATATTTGCCCTGTTCCCAGACCGGGATATGCCTTCTTAAGTTACCCTTGGCAATGACCGGTATGGCACCGCGATCAATATGCGTTAGATCACCAACCAAACCGCCCTGTCCCAGTTCCTTGTCCCAAACCTTGTCTCGGAAAGCAGCCATGGAAAGCTGTTCTTTACCCTGGGCTTTTTCCTGTGGGGATCTTGCCACCAGCAATTGCCAGTGAGACTTTATCTTTAATGATTTGTAGAGGTCTTCTCTGTTAATTTTTTCTAAAAATATTTTCAGGTTAGTGCATAGCCAGTCCCAATCTTTTTTATTTATTTTGGCAAGTTTGGCATCTTTATCACTGAAACCTTGGATTTTACCCCTGAAAAAGGCTTTGCCGCCCACCATGCCCACAAAGGGACGGTATCCGATGGCAGGGGTTTCATGTGCGGTTCCCAACCCGCAGATCACAGCAATGCCTCCGGCCATGAATTCTCCAAAATAATCTCCGGCAGTTCCCAGGATCCATAATTCCGGTGGTTCAAACCGCGGGTTTCTTTTGGTCATGGTCATGCCCCTGGCCCCGATGTTGCCGGCAATAAAAACCTTGCCCTGTGCAGCACCATTCATTACCCCGTTGGAAGCATTCCCATGGACAATAATTTGTGAACCTGCATTGAGCCATCCAATATCATCCGAGGCAGGACCCATAATTTCGATTTTAGTGTTGGGATATCCCAAGGAACCTGCTCTCTGACCAGACTGCCCTGTGATGCGGATATGGGTCTCTTCAGTGCCGGCCTTCCAGAGTCTTCCTCCAATACCATGCTGTCCCAAGGCATCAATTTCGATCTTGCGTCGTCCCAGTTCCACATGTTCCTGGATCATTTCTTCAAGTATTCTGGACGGAATTCTTTTGCCGTCTTTTTTCCCTGATATTTTAATGAATTTGGTATGTTCCATCTTTTTATTCCTATACTACATATTTGATACTGAGCCGTTGGGCAGCCGCATGATCATCAATCCCAAGTGCATCTGACATGCCGATGGGCAATGAGGTGGAGCGTCCCAATGGAGCAACAATCTTTTTTAGTTCCGTGTCAAAAGCCAGATATAAATCCACCACCCGTTTGGCTACATCTTCAGGATCCAGGCGTCTGTAAAGCCTGGGGTCCTGGGAAGTAATCCCCTTGGGGCAGATACCTATATTGCAGACATTACATCGGTCTTCTTCGGTTCCCACACAGCCTGCGGCGGCCTGCATGACATACTTGCCGATCTGAATGCCGCTGGCACCGAGCATGATTAGTGCTGCTGCATTGGCCGCTATGTTACCGTTTTTTCCAATACCGCCGCCGGCAAATATGGGGATTTCATTTTGTTTACCGATTTTGATCAGGTTAAGATAATTATCCCGGATGCAGGATGCTATCGGGTGACCCATGTGGTCCATGGAAATTGTATAGGCAGCTCCGGTGCCGCCATCCTCACCATCAATGGCCAGGCCCGAAGCAAAATCATTCCGGGTTAAATTGTTCAATACTGCAAGAGAGGTGGAAGAAGCACTGATCTTGGGATAAACCGGTACCCTGAATCCCCAGGCCATGGACATGGACTGGATCATTTTTGCCACGGATTCTTCAATGGAATACTGTGTCTGATGGGTGGGCGGACTTGGTAGGCTCACACCTTGAGGGACTCCCCTGATGGCGGCAATTAGTTTATTAACTTTATGCCACATGAGCAGTCCGCCGTCCCCTGGTTTTGCGCCTTGGCCGTATTTGATTTCAATGGCGCAGGGATCTTCTTTCATATGGGGGATGGCATGGATAATTTCGTCCCATCCAAAATAGCCGGACGCAATCTGCAGGATTACGTATTTTAAAAACCGGCTTCTTAACAGCCTGGGCGGACATCCGCCTTCACCCGTGCATATTCTGACCGGCATGCCCATTTCTTCGTTTAAATAGGTCACACCCATCTGGAGCCCTTCCCACATTGTGGGAGAGAGCGCCCCAAAGGACATTCCGCCGATAATCAAGGGATAAATTTCTCTAACCGGTGGGATCCACCCTTTTTCCTTCAGGCGTTTCATGTTTTCTTTGGGTGATAAGATCCGGCCCAGAAGGGTTCTCATTTCAAACTCATGACGACCCGCATCAAGTGCCGGGTCGGTGAGCATGGAAATTCTGGTGAATTTAATCCGGTCCAGTACGGAATCGGAAGCATTCCTTCTGCCGCCCCTTCGCCTGGGTATTCCCTGCTGGTTGATGTGAAACTTCATCCGGTCAATGCCTGGATTTCGTAAAGGGGAAATAGCATCATTGGGACAGACCAGGGTGCACATGGCGCATCCGATACATGCATTGGACACTTCGGTTTTTTGCTTGATGCCGTAAAAGATCTCATATTGGTTTGTATTTAATTCATCCGAATCAATGGATGCTTTTATAGTTCTTTTCCTGAAAACACATAACTCAATGGCACCCACCGGGCAAACAGCAGTACACTGGCCACACAGGGTGCACCTTTTCCTACTTAATTTGACCTGCCAGGGCAGATCGTTCAAGCTTAAAGCGGAAGGTTCAAGGCTTCTGTTTGACGACATATTTTTACCTCCTGACGGTCCGGGCTTACAATGGCTGTATCCAGGTGCATAGGTTGAATATCTTTTTCTTTGTCTCTGTCCGGAATCACGGCATCCAGTCCGCAGATCTCCGATGAAAACCCGAATAATCCGGGCCTTCCGCCTACAACACCGGGGCGCAGTTTCTTTCTGTCCTGGGCCATAAAAAGTGAGTGGTCGGGCAAAGCGCCGATAATGCAGTTGGGTCCGTCAATAATCAATTGGCGGCAGCTTCTTTTCAAGTGGGTAAGAAAATCGGCATCCGTATGTTTGACCAGGTCTTGTCTTTGCAATGGTGTGATCACATGTTTATAAGCATCAATACCAAGCCCCAGAGAGACCATGGTATAATGAAGGATATGGGCAAAGACTTCGGAATCGGACTGGTAGCCCATGTATCCGGGAAAATCTCTGGAGCAGAGAAAATCTTTTATGGGAATAAAGGCCGTATTTTCCCCGTTGGTCATTGTGGCAAACCCTTTGATAAAGAAAGGATGGCAGGCATATAGGTCAATGGCATAGTTGGTGTTTTGCCGTCCCTGGGCCATGATGATCCGGGCATTGAGTTCCTTTCTGTCCAGCCCCAGGTATTCGGCCAAAAGCATGGGATCGCCAATCTCCTTGATCATGATGGTGTCGGGCCAGAAGGAATAGACGATCATGTCTCTTTTTTCTTCGCCCATTTTCCTTATTTTAAGCCGTAGCAGCATCAGCTTTTCAGCAATCTCATCCTCTGAAAAATTGTCCCAGTGTTCAGGGTATTCATAGGCCCGGATGAGATAAATGTCTCGCCTGGGTATTCCTTTTACCGGTTTTTTGGGAATTTTAAGGGAAATTTTATATTTAGTTAAAAAGCCCTGATCCATCATCAAAAGGTCCAGGCGCCGGATTCCAGCTTCACTAAAAATACCGGATAATATGGGAGCGTTTTTCATTTCTTCAAAAGGACCGCCCAGATCCTGCAGCAGAATACCTACCCCTGAACCGTCATGCCCTTCTTTCATCACATCAAGGGCTTTGATTGCTTCCATGGGGGAAACCGGATCTTTGCTGGTGAGCGCAAACAAACGGCACATGATCTTATCTCCTTACAATTTATGTTTTGCTTTACAGGTTAGTTAAAAAACACCCTGCTGCTAACAGGATTAATCATCTTGCGCAGCTTTATTATTAAAAATATTAACAGGCTATAACCTGAATGATTCGGAAACTCAGCATTGGATGCTGAATTTCCAAAATTTTTAGATTAAAGAAATGATATACTTCTGTCAATATTTATGTGACGCAACGCAGCAGAAAGGCCAGCGAGAGCACACGAATAAAAACAGCACGAAATAACTGTGGAAGAATTAATAAATCAGTGATGATGCCCGCAGCCATGTTCTTTTTTGTTTTTATGGCCCTGGCAGATGTCAAACATGTGGAAAAGCTTGAGGTCCCCTTTTTCCAGCAGTTCCAGGTTGCCCATTACGGTTTCCTTTTGTGCCTGGAATACTTTGATACCCGAAGAATGCATATCCCTCAAAGAGCCGTCTCCGATACATCGGGTGATCACAGCGTTAATGGTCAGGCCTTTTTCAAATTTGCCTGCCTTACAGCTGGCGGTTTTATCGGCAAGTTTCTGGTTTTTGGTGGTTTCAAATGTTTTATTTTCTAAGTCTACCACCAAAAACTCTTTGGCCATCCCAAAATATTTAAAAACTTTGCTGTCAAGACCGTTGTCTGTCTCTATGGGAATTGCAATTTTCATTCAGCTCCTCCATTATACATTTGATGAAACACTTTTGCATTTTTGTAAAAATATCATTAATCCCGTAAAGGGGAAACAAAAAAGCGTTTTATTTATCTGGATTGTTAACGATGTATTCGATTTTACTTATTACGTAATTATTATTTGAAATTAAATTAATCTTTTCATGGAAGCGTTCCTTGCCGTACTTTCTTGCGATGGTGCCGAAAACCTCATCAAGAAAATCCCAGGGGTATCCCAGGGTGCCGTCCAGGTCAATGTTGATTTGGTCATATATTTCGAAATTTTCGTCAATGAATTTTTCGCGGAAGTCTTCGCCTGAAAATTGTGCAATCCGCTTTTCCCTGGGGCCGATATATTTACTGAAATCTTTGCTGATATTGATGTTAAGTTTTTTCATCCAGATCTTTTTAAATATTTGCTGTTTTAGCTTATTTTAATAATTTGGTGGGTTTGTTTATCCCACTATCTTGTGCCGATGTAGAAAATATAAAACAGGTTTTTAAAAAAACAATGGTAAACTCATTGGATTTTTTTAAGCAATATTCGCCTTATCACCCTGATCCACCATCAAGGCGCACCACCTGCCGCGTTGCCTGCGTTCGCTCCTCCTTAGCGGAGTATGACTTATACGCCTTTAGTCGTCACTTCCTGGTGCCTTGCATCTGACACCTTGATGGTGGCCAGGGGTGTGCCTTTTTTTTGTTATTATGGCATGTTATGGAATTTGATGGTGGCTTTGGGTGTTAGGTTTCAGGGATGTAAGATTAGTTTGAAACAGCGTCATAAACTCTTGTATATGCTGTTTTTTGATATAATTATTATTAAAATTGACATGGAGGGTGAGTTTGTTTTTATAGCTTGTGGCTGTAAAGAGCACGCAGCAACCCGGTACAACAGGTGCATTAATGGAATAGTCTACAGCCTTTGCAGAACCGAAATCCCCTGCTGAATCCGGTATGATCCCTATATTGGTCAGTGCATGCATCTTGTTCATAAGGACAGGCAGTAAAAAAGCAATCGTCCTTGAAATCAACTCTGGCTGCATCCTTATGGATACCATATCCCATGTTTCCCTCAAGCCAAGATATTTTTTTGCCTTGTCAAGTTTGGGTTTTACGGCTTTTAAAGCAGTCTGGATGTCCATAAGCTCACTGATTCCTGCCACCAGATAATGGGTAGCGCTCATGTTGGCCATAGTCCCTTTAGGCTGCCCAAGCCATCTTCGCCCGTCTATTGTATATCCGGAAAGTACTTTTGAAAATGGTGTTGTCTTTTTTTTGTTCCAGTGATTCACCGTGGTCATTAAAGCGGCCATGAGATAATCGTTGACAGTGGCAGAGTATGTCTGAAGCTCGGTTTTTATGATGTCTATTTCCTTTGGTGTAAGGCTAATACTTTCCATAGCAGGCTCATCTGGTAGCGTATTTCTATTTTGGTCTTGGAGTTTTGGGCAAATTCTTGACGAGGTTTTTGAAAATCCAGTCATAGTATAAAGGCCTTTAAACAACTCCCTGAAGGTATGGACTGGCATCATCAGTAGTTGATGCCATTTTAAATATGCGGAAAGTTGGCGCCAGGATCTGTTGGCATCAATAGTAATATCCGGTTGCCAGTTCTGATTTGAAGTTAGGTTTCGATAAATATATGCAAAAAGGTTAAATAGTTGTTTGCATCCCTCTCCGTCCACAGCCAAATGATGTACCTGTAAAATCAGGTAGTGCTTATGTGGTCCGTCAATGGAAATAACCCGTATCAAAGGGGATGCTAAAGGGTCGATGGGATTTTTTACACATTCATTTTTTATTTGCCTGGCCTGTTTATCATCTGAAACTGTTTTTCGTGTGATCAACTGCCGGATATCCCCGGGATCAGTATGCCCCCAATACCCGTTCCACAATCCCATGTGGAGCTTGGCACTAAGAATTGGAACGTTTTCGATTAAGATGCCAAGTGTTTTTTCAATAAGATCATCATCCAGGGAGGTGGTCAGTTCAATGATTCCCCAGAGGCAAAAAGATGGCTCTTTTGACATCCAATGATAGATAAGCCGGTCCATGGCGGCCTCTTTAGTGATAAATAATTTTTCATTTGCATAAGTCATAAATGAAATTACCCCAACTCAAAGCTGGTGACCCCGAAAAGTTTATCAATTGGCAGGTCTGGAAAATCCTTTGTATACATCCTGGCAGTATGAAAAACCTGATTCATGCTTTGAGATTCAGCCAACTCAACTGCTGCAGGGTTGGTTGCCGGCGTGTCAAAAAACAGGGGTTTGCCGGGAGATACTCTGCCGGATAATGCTAAGAGGATCCATCGGGCATGTTCTGGCGTGTCGGCAAACAGCGGGCCGATCTTAAATCCGGTCCGGCAGGGGCGGATCATACCATAGCCTTTTAATTGGCCATCCTCGATGATTCCTAAAACCGGACTGTCTTTTTGGCAGAGCCATGCCCTTAAAAAAGCATTCCTTTGGGCTGGAAAAAAATCAGTATCATAATTTTCGACCAGGGTGAAATCTTTTGCAGATAAAATGGCAATAGATGGGAGATCC
>JAAEMC010000507.1 GCA_024225895.1 Desulfobacteraceae bacterium
TGCCAAGCCATTCTTAAAAAGCATAAATAATATAAAATCAGACGGAAAACATATTGTTGTGTTTGAGCTTGACCAAGGCAGTGCTGATTTTCCTTTTATCATGGGAGATTATCATTTAAGGATTTACCCAAACAACACCCAGGGTAAAGACTGGGAAAAAGGAATCGGTACCGGCGGGTATATACTTGAAGACTGGGAACCAGGTGTCCGTGCCCTGACAAAACGAAACCCCAATTACTGGAAAGCAGATCTAGCCCATTTTAATGAGATTGAAACCCTTGCCATTGTTGATGTCAACGCCAGAACCAATGCGCTAAAGACAGGCCGTGTGGATGCCATAGACCGGGCAGATGTCAAGACAGTACATCTATTGAAAAGAATGCCCAACATCAATGTGACTGCTGTAAACAGTACCATGCATTATACGGCTCCCATGATGGTGGACCAAAAACCATATACAGACAACAATGTCCGGCTGGCATTAAAACTTGCCGTTAACCGTGAAGAAATGGTTAAAACAATTCTCAAGGGTTACGGGGAAGTGGGCAATGACCATCCAATTTCTTCTGTGAACCGTTACCAAGCCTCCAATCTTGAACAGCGCACCTATGATCCGGATAAGGCAAAATTTTACATGAAAAAAGCCGGTATGCTGGACCACACCTTTAAGCTCCATGCCTCAGATGCTGCTTGCTCGGGTGCTGTTGATGCGGCCGTACTTTACCAGGAAAGCGATAAAAAAGCCGGCATTAAGATCAATGTAGTCCGGGAACCCAGTGACGGATACTGGAACAATGTCTGGACGAAAAAAGAATGGTGTATGTGCTATTGGTCCGGGCGTCCTGTCGAGGATATGATGTTTTCCGTTGCCTATGCAGCCGGTGCTCCATGGAATGATACCCATTGGAACCATGATAAATTTAACAAACTTCTCAAGGAAGCACGGGCAGAGCTGGATGAAAACAAAAGAAAACAGCTTTATACCCAGATGCAGGAAATCTGCAAGGACAATGGCGGAACCGTGGTCCCCATGTTCAATCAGATTGTTGAGGCGCATTCCAAAAAATTGGCCCATGGACCTATCTCAGCACATATGGAAATGGATGGGCACAAGAACGTTGAGCGCTGGTGGTTCAATTCATAATTAAATATTTTGTTAAACATTAAAAAGGCCGGAGTTCATACCTTCGGCCTTTTTTTTAGTTACAGGGGCTTTCGGGCCGATACAATGACAGCTTCTCCGATTTTTTGGGCCTGTTTTTCAGCTTGCTCCATATGTTGATATATGGATCCGTCATCAATGCCTGAACGAATCAAGGTATTTGCTTCGTTGATTTGTTTTTCTGAGCAAAAACAGTAGATTGAATCGGCTTTTTGAAAGTCGGTATCCAAAGCCAACCGGGGATCATGATAATATTGTTCCTGAAATAATTTTCCAGATGGCATGGTTGTTTTAATATCTGTAAATCCTAACTCTTCAAGCCTGGATATAAGCTTTGGGACAGGAACATATCTTGCCTGAAGTGTAAGCGCTGCTTTTTCTATGTATTTATAATTCCAGTATACACCGGAATGCGGATTTAGTTGTTCCTGTGAGCATGTATTAATGGTCAGGGCACCGCCGGGTTTTATGACACGCCTGCTCTCTTTTAAAAAAAGTGTTAGATTAGGATAAGACCGATCTGTATCAATATGATGCAGGACTTGGTTAACCATATAGGCATCAAAGAAATCATCAGAAAAGGAAAGGTCAAGAATGTTCCCTATCTGCAGATGAACATTATCTGCATCTCCAACTTTTTGTTTGGTTTCTTCATATCCTTGTTCAGACCCTTCCACCCCATATACTTCTTTCATAGAGTGTCTGATATGATTTATATATGCGCCTGTACCAAACCCACCTTCCAGAACTGTTTGCTCTTCAACAGGTATCCGGGTTTGCCCGAAAATGTGTAAAATTTCCTGCAACCCGTTTGGCTGACGATTCTGGTCATATGATAAAAATGAATCATTATAGTTACAATAAGATGAGGCATTTCTTTTTTCTGGTTTATTCATAAATATCCTTATTTATATTTCATGATGATAATAGTTTTTCCAACTCATTAAAGGTCCTTTTTTTAAGCCACTGAAAAAAGGCCGGCTATAATGTCGCAGATATTTTATATAGATACAAGGATCTATAATATTTTCCTGTTATAAAATTTTTGTTAAGATCATTATCGAATATTCTGGAAGGTTGAAAAACATGAATGGTGTAATTTATCAATGAGTTATGTAATGTCTTATGACGGTTTTTCCCTAAATATTTATTGGAACCCAAGGTGGCAATAAAAAATCCCCGGAGCAAGCCGCCCCGGGGATCGGTGTTCAAGTGAATAGTGCAAAGTGGTCACGAATACATCAGGTCTGGTAAAAATAGGATAATCTTCGGAAAGATCATCAAAATAATCACCCCTGCAATGACAGCAATAAGGAAAGGGAAAATACCCTTGAAGATTTTTTCCAACGGGATTTCCTGCTCCAGAACATTTTTTGCCACACCATAAACCACATAGACATTGATTCCCACAGGCGGCGTGATGACGCCCATTTCCGTAACCATTACGATGATAACCCCGAACCAGATCGGATCATACCCAAGTTCCATAACTACAGGAAAAAATATAGGAACGGTAAGGGTGACAAATGCCAGGGCATCCATGAAACAGCCGCCGAAAAAA
>JAAEMC010000508.1 GCA_024225895.1 Desulfobacteraceae bacterium
CTCGTGACAGTCATCCACCCGCTCGACTGGTACAGGCCGAGCGTCGATTGGCGGATGCGGTCTTCGGCGCTCTGACTCACGATTACTCAGCAGCGCGGTGGCGACTAGTTCTGGAATCGGCTGCTGATATGGAAATGATTCAAGCGGCAGGGACAGCGTTCGCAGCGGGCCCAATTCCAAAACTCAAACCGGGTTGGCTATCGGCGATATACAATCCAAGCGACGAACGGTCGGCTCGGGAAGTACGCCTAGCTCTTGCGCTTGCAAGTGGCTCGTCTCCAAACAAACCATACTTGCCATTGACTGCGGTACCCAGAGCCTTCGGGCCATTCTTTTTTCTCCAAAAGGCGAACTTTTGGAACGGGTCCAGGTTTCATATGAGCCCTATTTCAGTCATCAGCCCGGGTGGGCGGAACAGGATCCAAAAGTTTATTGGACAAGCCTTTGCACGGCTTGCCTCCAATTAAAAAAAGCCGCGCCTGAAGAATTTAACGCTGTTGCAGGAGTTGGGGTGGCCACCCAGAGGGCCACCATGATCAATGTGGATCAAGACGGTAATCCCTTGCGGCCTGCCATAACCTGGCTTGATCAGAGAAAAGCCACTCCTTTTTTTGGCTGCAAAGGCCTTTTGAATCTTGGGCTCAAAGCATTGAATCTCGAGCAAAAGATTCTGATTGCCCAGGCAGAGGGCAAGTGCAACTGGATCAAGGAATTCCAGCCGGAAATCTGGGAGAAAACCCACAAGTATTTACAGGTTTCAGGTTTTTTAAACCATCAGCTCACAGGAAATTTTTCAGACTCGATTGCCTCCCAGATTGCCCATCTGCCGTTTAGCTACAGGCGCCAGGCATGGTCCAAAAGATATGAGCTTTTGGCCAATCTTTTCCCAATTGAAAAAGAAAAGCTGATCACCCTGGTTCCGGCCGGAGAAGCTTTGGGAGCAGTCACATCAAAGGCATCAGATGCCACCGGCATTCCCAAAGGGGTGCCTGTTATTGCCTGCGCCTCTGACAAAGGTTGTGAAACCATAGGGGCAGGGGTGACGGACCAGCGCATGATCAGCCTTTCTTTTGGCACAACTGCCACGGTCCAGACAACATCCCAAAAGTATTTTGAGGCCATAAAACTGATGCCGGCATATCCGTCTCCGGTAGCCGGAGCCTATAATTCTGAAGTTGAGATTTTCAGGGGTTTTTGGATGATCACCTGGTTTAAAAACGAGTTTGCCCAAAAAGAGGTGGAACAGGCAAAAGCAATGGGGATAAGTGCGGAAGAGGTGTTAAACCAATGCCTTGAAAAAACAGACCCCGGTGCCATGGGCCTGATTGTCCAGCCCTACTGGGGGCCGGGACTGGATCGCCCCCTGGCCAAAGGTGCCATGATCGGTTTTGGCGATGTCCATACCAAAGCCCACATTTACCGGGCCGTTATCGAAGGGTTGGGCTTTGCCCTTAAGGAAGGCATGGAGAGAATTGAAAAAAAGGGAAAGGTAACAGTGGAAAAAGCCTCGGTTTCAGGTGGAGCATCCCAGAGTGACGAGATTTGCAGGATTATGGCCGATATTTTTAATCTACCCATGATCAAAGGCCGGACCCATGAAACATCGGGCCTTGGTGCTGCCATCATCACTGCTGCGGGTATTGGCGTCCATTCAAGCCTTGATGAGGCGGTAAAAAATATGATGACCGTTCAAAAGGTGTTTGAACCCGACCATAAAAATGTGAGCATCTATCAAGATCTTTACCAAAGAGTCTATAAAAAAATGTACCAGGCACTTGAGCCTTTGTATCTAGAAATTAAAGACATAACAGGATATCCTGAAAAATGAAGACAAAACAAAAAAGCAAGCTTTCTTACAAATGGATGGACAAGGTGCCTGAAAAGGGCTCCTTCAGATCAATATTTAAATGGGGAAAAGGGGATGAATTTAAGCATCCAAGCCAGGGCTTTTTACAGGTAATCAAGCAGGAACTTAACCTGACAGATTCTAATTTTAAAACAGCCGAAAAGCTTGGTAACGAAAAGGTGGCTAATGATAAACCCGTCAATATATCATCAAAAATTGCAGAGCAGTTAAAAAAGATCGTCGGACAAGATAACTTTTTTTGCGACACCTATCACCGGCTGAAATATTCCAAAGGTAAAAGTATGGAAGACATTCTTTATCTGCGGGAAAATATAGTGGATAAAATATCCGACCTTGTCCTTCACCCAAAAGATAAAGCAGACGTCCTGAAGATTGTTGCCCTGTGCCACCAAAAAAAGATACCTATCCATGTCTACGGGGGCGGCAGCTCTGTAACATTAGGCCTGGATTCTCCTAAGGGCGGTGTTACCCTTGTTATGAGCACACACATGAATCAGATGATTGATTTTTGTGAAGAGAATCAAACCATCACGGTACAGGCGGGTATGCTGGGTCCGGATTATGAAGAGCTTTTAAACCTGGCTCCGGAAATCCTGGATGCAGGGCACAGGTATACCGGGGGGCATTTTCCGCAGTCCTTTGAGCATTCCACTGTGGGTGGCTGGATAGTGACATTGGGTTCAGGCCAGGCCTCTTCCTATTTTGGGGATGCCTATGATCTGGTCATAAGCCAGGAATATGTTACGCCGACAGGCCATTTTACCACCTTGGATTATCCCGGAACCGCCACCGGCCCAAAGGTCAATGATATATTGAAGGGCTCTGAAGGCTGTTTTGGGGTATTGGTGGGCGTGACCATGAAAATTTTTAAGTATTTACCGGAAAACACAAAGGAATTCACCTTTATGTTTTCGGATTTTGAAAGCACGGTAAAAGCGGCAAAAGCCATCAGCCAGTCAGAGTTTGGCATGCCCTCTATCTTGAGGATTTCCGATCCGGAAGAAACTGATGTGGCCCTGAAAATGTTCGGGCTTTCCGACAGTTTTTTTGCCAGATTCATGGGATTTAAAAAATTAAAGCCGGGCCAGCGCTGCCTGATGATGGGACAGGCTGACGGTGAAAAGAAATTTGCCAAAAACGTCCATCATCAAATCAAAAAAATTTGCAAGCAGCACAATGGGATTTATCTTTCCGGGTATCCCATGAAAAAATGGCGTAAAGGCAGATTCTCAGATCCGTATATGCGGGATGCTTTAAATGATTACGGGGTACTCATTGACACCCTGGAAACAGCGGTAACCTGGGAAAATCTTAGTGAACTTTATGAAAATGTCAGGGCCTATATTAAGAAACAGCCCAATACCATCTGCATGACACATGCCTCCCATTTTTATGCCCAGGGCACCAACCTGTATTTTATTTTTATCACCCCTGCTGACACGATCGAGACCTTTAAAAAGTTTCAGCGGGGCATTATTGCCTCTATTGAAAAAAACAAGGGTTCTTTAAGCCATCATCACGGCATCGGACGAATGATGGCCCCTTTTCTGGAAACACATCTTGGCAAAGAACAGATGGATGTGTTAAGGACTTTAAAAATACATTTTGATCCCCACAACATCATGAATCCCGGGGGATTGGGATTGTAAAAGAAATTCATCAAAATCCATAATACAGGAACGATTGTGAAAATGAATATTTCTGCTGCAGGTTTGCTGGATGTTGTTTAAAAAAAGATGCCCAAACTCGCGCCCGTGGTAAAACGGTGCTTTATGGATTGTGCTGTCCGGTCCGGATATCTTTTATCCCTTTTTTAATGGAAACAAGTGGAAAACAAAAAATATGGAAAATCAGATTAAAATAGACTGTTTTTTAAATACCAAAGAGATCAGTCCTGATCCTGGATTATTTGAATTTGTTACACCAAAAGTGATGCAATCGGTCATTGAATTTCACAAAACCATTCCCCATTACAAGCCAACACCCTTGGTTGAGCTCAAATCCCTTGCCCGTTTTCTGGGCACAAAAACAATATGGGTCAAAGATGAAAGCCGGCGCTTTGATCTGAATGCCTTTAAGGTATTGGGCGCAAGCTATGCCATGGCAAAGGCTGTGTGCCGGGAATTGGGCGAAAAGGAAGATATACTCAATTTTACCAGATTTTTAACTGCCTCTGACAGGGTCGGCGATCTTACCTTTGTGACCGCCACTGACGGGAATCATGGAAGGGCAGTGGCATGGACGGCAAAAAAGTTTGGAAGCAAAGCCGTGGCATATATGCCCAAAGGGACATCATCAGCCCGGCTGCAAGCCATTCATGCGCTGGGGGCAAATGCAGGCATCATTGACGGGAATTATGATGACGCAGTGGCTCTGGCCCAAAAAACAGCACTGGAAAACAACTGGGTTCTGGTCCAGGATACCGCCTTTGAAGGATATGAACACATCCCGGAATATATTATGCAGGGATATTCAACCTTGATATCAGAAGTCATGTCTCAAACAGATGATACCCTGCCAACCCATGTTTTTGCCCAGGCAGGGGTGGGCTCCTTCGCTGCTGCTGTCATGGCCAGCCTGTATCATCATTCAGCCAAGAAACCGCGCCCTAAGTTTGTTGTTGTGGAACCACGGAACGCTGCCTGCGTTTTAAAATCAGCCGCTGCAAAACAAGGCTGTCCCCTGACGGTTGAAGGGGAATTGAAAACCATAATGGCAGGTCTTGCCTGCGGTACCCCGAGTATGAGCGCGTGGGCAATATTAAAAGCAGGGACAGATGCATTTATTTCCTGTTCAGATGAAGTCGCAAGAAGGGGTATGCGTGTGTTGGGTAATCCCATGGGAAAGGATCAGCGAATCATTTCAGGGGAGTCGGGCGCCGTCTGTCTGGGACTGGTCCATGAACTCATGTCTAACCCGGAATACCAGGATATAAAAGATCAATTAAGTTTAGATAAAAATGCAAGGATTCTGGTCTTTTCAACAGAAGGCGACACCGATCCTGAGCACTATCGAGAAGTTGTATGGAATTTAAAATAAGAGGTGATATATAGGGAACA
>JAAEMC010000509.1 GCA_024225895.1 Desulfobacteraceae bacterium
CGGAATGGTAGTAACGGGTATCGGGGAGTTTTTCATAACTTTTTCCGACACGCTTCCAAAAGGGAAATGACCCTTTTCTCCATGGCTTGCCATGACCACCATGTCCATTTTTTCCTCTTTAATCAGCTTTAAGATTTCCTGGGCCGGATCTCCTACAGCAACATGTCTTACAAAAAGCGGGCATCCTTCCATGTATTTGTCGCAAATTTGGGACAGGCGTTTTTCAGCGGATTGCTGAGAATAATCCATCAATTCTTTGATGCGGCTCTCTCCAAAATCTCCAAACAAGGATTTGTGATCAATGTCCTGGATAACATAGAGCACATGAATCTGGGCGTTATACTGCTTGGTCAATGATTTTACATAGGGAAGAGCGATTTTTGCATTGGCGGAGAAATCAGTGGGCCATAGGATTTTTTTTATTTCCATGGGTTATCTCCTTTTTTTTACCGTGGATATCTCCTTTAATTTAATAAATTATTTTATTGTAAATACTTAAAATTAAAAAGATTCTAATCACAATTTAAAAATTCAAGTAACTGCTTGGAAACCATTTCAGGCTTTTCCTCCAAAAGAAAATGACCAGCCTCAGGCACTGCCACAAGTTTGGAGCGTTTAATATCTTTATGGAGCCTTCGGGCAGTAGAAAAATGGAAAAAGGCATCTTTGGTTCCCCATAAAATCAGGGTATCCAGATCAATATTATGTAGCTGCTCCACTGGTTCAACTATTTCTTGAATCGGTACGGCAATGGTTTTAGCAAAACTTTGCCTTGTCTTTTTTGACGCCAGCCATGGCTGCCTATAACGTTCAAAAACTGTTTGAGTAACCAGTTGCTTTCGATAAAAGCCCTGCATTAAGACCAGTTTGAACATAAATTTGGTTAAAAACAATCTCGTCAACCAGGTGCGATTCAGCACCTGCAAAAAAAGGTTGAGGATCACTGGTAATTCTTTGTAGGGCCCTGTATTCATGATAATTAATTTATCAATACAGTTGGCAGATCTTACAGCAAAGGAAATTCCGGCAATAGCTCCTAAATCATGGACAGCAAGGTGCGCCTTTTCAAGGCACATTGTATCATAAAAGTCCGTTAAAAAATCATTAAAAAAATCCAGGTCATAAACGCCATTGTCCGGTCTGTCTGACAATCCGTGTCCAGGCAAATCCGGGGCCAGGATATAAAAATTATCAGAAAGTTCCGGGATGATATGCCGCCAGAGATAGCAGTTTGTTGGCCATCCATGAAGTAGTATCAAAGGGGGATTGTCTGTTGATCCCGCAGTTAAATAGTGAATTTTAAGATTGTTTTTGAGGGTTATGAATTTTTCTTCCATTTTTAATACCTCCTTAATGGTAATTAATTTTTAGTTGGACGGCCAGCCAATTGTTGTATATAAAAAAATTCTGATTTACTGTTTGTCACACAGAAGATCCACAATGGCTTTTTCCATGCTTTCCCAGATGCCGGTATCGCTGCAAAGATCCGGTTCCGTTAAAATTTGAAATCCCATACCATCAACAATGCCCGTAATAATAGTTGCCAGGGCACGATTGGATAGTTGAGGGTGGATGACTTTATTTTCTTTTGCCTGATCAAGGCAGGTTTCAAGAGCACATCGAAACTGGGCATAAAGGGATTTTAGTTCATCCTGAACAACCTTGCTTTGCCGTGCCACAGCAAAGCCTTCAAAAAAGAGATTGAAAAAATCAGGATCCAGCTCCATCACCCCCCGTAACAGGTCAACAATACCTTTAGCATATCCATGGGGTGTATGGTTATTCTTAAAAACAGCTTTAATCATATCAATGGAGAGCAGCATATTTTCTTTTATTACGGTTGCCAGCATATCTTCCTTGTTTTGGAAATAGTAGTGCAAAAGCCCCCGGCTCACACCTGCCTTTTTTGCCACAAGATTAATTGTGGTACCCATATATCCATTTTGAGCCAGTATGGCGCGGGCGGCATCCAGGATAATTTTTGCTTTCTCATCTTTGGCTTTATCAGGTGACATATTCTTTTAACCAGTGGATATTTTATGTTCATCAACTATTGTTAGTCCATTAGTTGGACGGCCAGCCAAATATAGCAACTTCAAATATCTATGTCAATGCTTTGTGGAATAATCTTTTTAAGATGGGCTTTTTGCAAGCAGCTATTTTTTTGATTTTTTCATTTTTTCCAGGGATTTTTTGAATTTTTCGCAAGGATTTTCATAGCTGGCGCGTTGGAAAAAACGGATGAAATCATAGGGTGCAGAGGCCTGGAATCCTTCAAGCGCGAGCGGTATTGTGTAGGATTCCAATTCAGACGGGTGGAGGGTGATTTCCTGCAGGCCCACATTCACTTGTTGAATACCGGGATTAAGTGCTTGAACCCTTTCAACAACACCCAGGCCGTATTCGGTATGACCGGCACCGATGATCACAATAATGGGAGTGTCCTTTAGCTTTTCATTGATCTGGGTGATGGAAAGGGCCATTTTATCATTTCTGGCGATCCAGGCTTCGTAGAGTCGTTGCTGCATGAGGTTGTGGCCCATGCCGCAGTGGGCATCCTTAAATATTTCAAACATGTGGTCTTTATAAACATCATTGGAAAATCCTGAATCAAAAATTTGTTTTTTTTCTATGGTTGTCAGGTTGTTCAAGCCTTTTCGGGTTATTCGTCTTTTTATGGCATTAAAGAGATCTATGCCTGCGGTCTCAAGCCCATTGTTTCTGGCCAAATTTAACAGGGAAAAATAATATCCCCACATCTCATCAGACTGGTTCTCCCAAAAAAGTTTCTTTCTAAGATCTTTTTCAATGACCATTTCATCTTGGGATCTGTGTTTTGCTTTTCCCGAATCAATGAAATTCATAAGATAAGGCGTCTCTTCCATGGAAAAGAATTCAAAGGCAATCACCGGTTTTTTTCCTTTGTCAAGAAAGGCTTGGATAATCTTTTCCTGGAATTGATGCTGGTCGGAATTGTCATGTTTCTCCGATAAATAAATCACTTTGAAATGAATAATTTCAGCAACGAGTTCATCAAAGGTGAGGGGTTTAAGATTTTGGGTGTTAATAGTACTTCCAATCAGAGGGTCAATTCGCTCAGGCCTTTTAGGGGTTGTAACAACACAGGCATTAAGCAAAAGCCACACTAAAGAAAAAAGAATAGAAAAGAAAAGAAGCCGCATTGGATTCTCCATGGTTTTTTATTGATGGATAAATCAAATATAAGACTGTTGAAAAATTTCTCAATGCTTGGTGAAATAAAGGACCAGACTTTTACCCAAAACCGGATTGAAAAGTTTATCAAAAAATCTTGTAATCTTTGGCTGTTTCATCAGGTCCCAGACCAAAAACTTATGATAGAGATTGACTATCCCAACATCCTCCCGGTTTGGTCCCACAAGACATTTAAGCCACCAAAAAGGCGAATGGATACTATGGGCATAATGGGTGGCAAAATGCCGAACCCCTAATTGCTCAAGATTTTGGATCAGGTCTTTTTTTTTATAGATTCTGACATGACCCATATTTGCATTGAAATAGTCATCTGACAAAAGCCAGCAGATTTTTTCAGGTATAAACCTGGGAACACTTACGGCAAGGGTTTTGCCGGGTTTGACTATTCGGATAAGCTCAGAGAAGGCTTTGGCATCGTCAATGATATGTTCTAAAACCTCGGAGCAGATTACCACATCAAAGCAGTTATCCTTGAACGGAAGAGAGGTGACATCCATGCAGCTTAAGTTCCAATCCTTACAGGAAAGATCATTGATTTCATCATGGAATTTAAGTTTTCCTTTGGTTGTTATAAGGTTCTCAAACCCAAAATCTGCACCTGTGCAGATGGTATGATTCTCCTGGCAGGCTTTGATGGTGTGTCTGCCTTCCCCGCAGCCGATATCCAGAATTCTGGCATTCTTTTTTATGGGAAGCCGGTTAAAGTCAATGGTAATCATGGATCACCTTTCGATAGGCCTCAACAGTCCGCTGGGCGGTTTTTTCCCATGTAAACTCATTTAAAACACGCTCATATCCTTTTTGGGCCAGCTCCTGCTGCTGGACTGGATCATCCAACAGCTCTATGATGGCATTTTCAAGTGCCTTGGCATCTCCGGGAGGTACTAATTTTGCCGCATCACCTGCCACTTCAGGCAAAGCTCCTCCTGTGGTGGAGATGACGGGTATTTTACAGGCCATTGCCTCTCCAACGGGAAGACCGAAGCCTTCATAAAGGGATGGAATAACAGCAATACTGGCTTTGGCATATTCCATTAGAAAATCCTTATCGCTGATGCGGCCGGTAAATTTAATATGATCTTTTAGGTCCAGCTTTTTAACCAGTTTCTCAATACCACCGTTTTCTTTTGGAACACCAATGACCACCAGCCTTATTTTCCTTTTTTTTAAAATATTTTTTATGGCATGCAGCAAATGGTAAAGGCCTTTTAAGGGAGTATCCGCACTATTGGTCACGATGATACGATCAGGGTCTTTTTTTACATGTTCAACCGGGAAAAAAACATTGGTATCAATACCGATGGGAATGGTCTGAAATTTGGATTGGTCGATTTTAAATTCTTTGGCAATATCAATTTTTGAG
>JAAEMC010000510.1 GCA_024225895.1 Desulfobacteraceae bacterium
ATATTTTTTTCTTTAGAGACAAAGACAGGGCAAATTGCAAATCATTGATCTGTTTGTTGAGTATACTTTTATCCGGTAGAGCGAGTTCGGCGGCAGCAGAGGGTGTCGGGGCTCTTAAATCAGAGACAAAATCGGCAATGGTAAAATCTGTTTCATGGCCAATGCCGGTGATAACGGGAATCCTGGAATTAAAGATAGCCCTTGCAACATTTTCAGAATTAAATGCTGTAAGATCTTCCATTGAACCGCCGCCGCGGGCAAGGATAATTACATCAGATCTTTTGTGTTCATTAACCATATCAATGGCCTGGCAAATTTGAAGCTCGGCACCTTCACCCTGAACCTGGACAGGAACTATTTCAAGGCGGCAATTGGCAAATCTTCTTTTGGATATATTAATAATATCCTTGACTGCCGCACCTGTGGCTGAGGTGATGACATTAATCACAGAAGGTAAAAATGGAATGAGTTTTTTATGTTCAGGCTTGAAAAGACCTTCTTGTTCAAGTTTTCTCTTTAATTGTTCAAATGCCACCTGGTTTGCGCCGACACCTTCAGGTTCCATATGTTCAAATATCAGTTGATAACTGCCGCGGGGTTCGTAAAGGGAAAGTCTTGCCAGTCCGACAATTGTCATGCCGTTTTCCGGTTCAAATTTTAAACTGAGCTTCTGGTTTCGAAACATTACACAATTGATCACAGCATTTTCATCTTTTAAAGAGAAATAGGAATGACCCGATGCAGGACAGGCAAAATTTGAAATTTCACCCATGATCCAGACAAATGGGTATTTATCTTCTAAAAGGGATTTGATTTCTTTTGTAAGAATTGAAACTGAATAAATTTGTCGTATACCTGTATTCGACATTGCCTTTTTTATGCCATTGATCATTAATAAATAAAAGTTTGTATATATAAAACATAGCCTAATTTTTCACAATATAAATCTTGTTTGATAAATGGTACGACAGAAAGCCAAAAAGCATAATATATACTTTATGTCCTATAATATATATTATGTAAACTTTTTATAGGAGCGATTATATCAGGTTACCATTAAACTTAACCAAACGATAACCTTGCCAACTCCCCTTTTTGTGTTATATTACTGTCAATAAATAACTTTTTAGGAGGATTAAAATGGTTCCACATGCTTCATTCTCACAAACTGCTTCTGTTGTAAAAGTAAACTCCTTTATCAGGAGTGTTTATAACTGGATGTTTATCGGGCTTGGATTAACAGCTGTTGTTGCATATTTTACGGTTGTTCAAATGAAAACCAATCCCCAGGTTGGTATGGCTCTTTATAATATGTACTGGATAATTGCATTGGTCGAATTGGGATTTGTTTTCTTTCTGGCCCGTAGAATTCAAAAAATAAAGGCATCAACTGCCACCTTGTTGTTTGTCATATATTCCCTTTTAAACGGTCTCACGCTTGCTGTGCTCCTGTTCAGATTCACAGCAGTTTCAATTGCATCTACATTTGTCATTTGTTCTGCTACCTTTCTGGCAGCCTCGATTTTTGGAATGATTACAAAAAAAGATTTGACAGGGTTTGGCAGCTTTCTGTTCATGGGTCTAATTGGAATTATCATCGCAACAGTCGTTAATATTTTTCTTCAAAGCTCAGGCTTAATGATGATTATTTCGTATGTCGGTGTTTTGGTTTTTGTCGGTCTGACTGCCTACGATACACAAAAACTTAAAGGAATGGCTGCTACCATCCCTGATAATGCTTCTGGTGCCATGGTCAGAAAAGGTGCCTTGATGGGCGCACTGTCACTCTATCTTGATTTTATCAATCTTTTTATCATGCTGCTGATGATCTTTGGTGGGAACCGGGATTAGTATAGTGAGCCTGATATCTTTAAAAAGATAATATATAGACGCAGATA
>JAAEMC010000511.1 GCA_024225895.1 Desulfobacteraceae bacterium
GTGGTCATGGCTCTGGATCATGCCAGGACATTTTTATGCCCTCCAAGAATCGGCCTGGAAATTTGGAGGGGTCAATATGCTTTCTATGGCGGAGATGTGTTGGCCTTTTCAACCCGGTTTGTCACCCATCTGGCCGCACCTGGATTCTTTTTTTTAATGG
Source organism: Desulfobacteraceae bacterium (assembly GCA_024225895.1). Classification (GTDB taxonomy): domain Bacteria; phylum Desulfobacterota; class Desulfobacteria; order Desulfobacterales; family Desulfobacteraceae; genus JAAEMC01. The sequence goes on from JAAEMC010000511.1 coordinate 161, forward strand.
GTGCCTCTATGATCTTTTTTGCTTTGTCCAGAAAAGATAAAGGCTGGACAAAAGGTCAAATCTATCTTTTTTTTATTAAACGCGGGGCTTTGCTGGTCCTTTTCCAGTTCATCCTTGAAAACCCGGCATGGAATTTAGGATACCCCGAAGGATTTCCACTCTATTTCGGTGTACTGTATGCCCTTGGGGCATCCATGATACTGGGAGTTCTTCTGCTTGAAATACCTGCCATCATACTTGCAATCGTAAGCCTTGGCCTTATCGTTTGTACCCAAAGCCTGGTAATGGACGCTACAACCTATTCACAAATTCCCTTTTATTTTCGCCTGTGGCTTTTGCCGGGATTCGCAAAAGGGACATTGGTGCTGTATCCTATTATGCCCTGGCTGGGTGTCATGGGACTTGGCATGGCCTATGCCAGGGGGTTTGAAAAAAAAATAAAACAATCATCCCCTGGTTTTCAACTCTCTACAATTGCGTCAGGTCTCCTCTTTCTTGCCGGATTTTTCGTTATCCGCGCAACCAATGGATTCGGCAATATAAGATTAGTGTCAGAAGAAGGCTTTATAGGCTTTTTCAATGTTGTCAAATATCCGCCAAGCATTGCCTTTCTCTTGCTCACCCTGGGGACGAACATGGCCATTTTAGGCGTTTTTTCCATGATCAAAAACAGATGTGAAATAATAATGAAGCCTTTGGTCATTTTCGGTTCCACACCTTTGTTTTTCTATTTTGGCCATTTATATCTCTTTGCGTTTATGAGCATATTGCTGGGACAAGGAAAGCTAACCATACCGACAATGTATATCTTCTGGATTCTCGCCTTGCTTATTCTGCTGCCGTTTTGTATTATATTTGCAAATACTAAGCTCAAAAGCGATGTTACTTCAACAATCAGACTGATATAATTCTTACCTCTTACCTTTTGCCTAAATAGGATTCGATATGTCTGGAAAACCGTTATACGAAGAGCTAGAAAAGCAAGTTCAAGAATTGAAGACAGATCTCGCCAATTATAAGCACATGGAAAAATCTTTTCAAAAGGACTTTCAACATTTCAAGTCCATTCTTAAAATATCCAAAAACAGATCCCGTGCCTATTTTTTGGATCATTTTAAAAGGGCCACGGAAAACTCCAACGATGCCATTAGCATGTCAACGGGTGACGGATTTCACTGGTATCAAAATAAGGCCTTTGATGAACTCTTTGGAGAAATTGGTAATGACCCGCCAGCCACACTCTATGCTGATGAAAAGGTTGGCCGCCAGGTGTTTAAGTCCATTATGAACGGGGATTCCTGGACAGGTGAAGTCCTCATGAACGGAAAGAACAAGGAACTTTTGAATATTCATTTAAGAGCCTATTCCATTCAAAATGATAAAGGAAGAGTAATCGGGCTTGTGGGTGTTCATACGGATATCACCAGTCAGCGACGTGCAGAAGAAGCAATAAGGGAAAGTGAAAAAAAATATCGTACCCTCATTGAAACCACGGATACCGGCTTTGTCTTTGTTAATAACAAAGGCCAGGTACTTGATGCCAATCAGACCTATATCAATATGACCGGCCATAAGCGCCTGGATGAGATCATTGGCAGAAATGTCCTGGAATGGACAGCAGACCATGACATTGAACGAAACAAATTAGAAGTTCAAAAATGCATTGAATCAGGATCGGTTCAAAACCTTGAAATGGATTATATTGATAAAAATAAAAATATCACACCCATTGAAATATTGGCAAAAACCATCCAGACCCATGAAGGCGTGACGATCATCACTCTTTGCAGGGATATCAGTGAACGCAAAAAGGCGGAAAACGATCTGCTTTTGGCCTATAAAAAACTTGAGGAAAGCCGGGAGAATTACAGTAACCTGGTAAAGCAGGCCAAGGACGGGATTGTGGTCATTCAAAAAGAGTTGGTCCAATTTGTAAACCCCGCACTGACACAGATGCTGGGGTATGATGCAGACCAGCTTAAGGGACAAAACTTTTTAGATTATGTACTCCCTGATTACCGGCAAATGGTTATAGACCGATACATAAAAAGTATTAAACCCAGAGATAATATCCCTGGATTATTTGAATTAAAACTTATCTGCAAATCGGGTAAAACCATGGATGTTGAATTATCCGTTGCAGGATTCCAGTATCAAAACGAACCCGCCACCATGGTCTTTATCAAAGATATTACCAATAGAAAACGCATTGAAGTACAATTGCGCAACGGCCAGAAAATGGAAGCTGTGGGTACGGCAACCGGAGGTATTGCCCATGATTTTAACAATATCCTGGGGATTATTATCGGCAATACAGAACTTGCCATGGAGGACTTGCCCGAATGGAGCCCGGTCCACATGAATCTGGATGAAATTAAGACAGCCAGCTTAAGGGCAAGGGATGTTGTAAAACAGCTTTTGAGCTTCAGCAGACAGTCTGATCATACCCATAAACTGATCCAGATACATCCAATTATCAAAGAATCAGTAAAATTACTGCGATCAACCATTCCCTCTTCCATTAAAATTCGCCTGGATTTATCCGAAGAATCCGGTACTGTCAATGCCGATCCCACCCAGATTCACCAGATATTGATCAATTTATGCAACAATGCCGCCCATGCCATGGAAGAAGAAGGTGGCATCTTAAGCATCAGCCTGTCTGAAACAGATGTAGATGAAAAAAACATATCCTATTATGAGGAGATCAAACCAGGGCGTTATGTCCGTCTGACCGTAAAAGATACCGGCAAAGGAATTGAACAACCAATGCTTGCCAAAATATTTGATCCGTATTTCACAACAAAAGAGATTGGTAAGGGATCGGGCATGGGGCTTGCCGTGGTCCACGGTATCGTGAACAACCACCAGGGTACGATTATGGTGGAAAGCCAGCTTGAAAAAGGAACTGTATTCACAGTCCTGCTCCCCATGGTCAAAGGCGAACCAGAAGGAGAAAAAGCCCTTATAAATGATCTGCCCATTGGAAAGGAGCATATTCTTTTTGTTGATGATGAAGAGTCGTTGATCACCATGGGCACCCAGATCATGGAGAAACTTGGGTATTCGGTGACTGCAAAAACAGACCCTCAAGAGGCGCTGGCACTGTTTAAACTGGATCCGACGATGTTCGATCTTGTGATTACGGATATGACCATGCCTGGTATATCCGGGGACCAGCTCATCCAAAAAATCCTTGAACTACGCCCTAATACTCCGATCATTTTGTGCACAGGCTTCAGCAAAAAAATTAATCAAAAAAAAGCAAGTCAAATTGGGGTGCGTAAATTCATTGAAAAACCGTTGGTTAAACAAGAGTTGGCCAGGGCAATCCGCCAGGCTTTGGACGAAGAGCCATTGAACCCTGGCGACAAGTCAAAGCCAGGGCTCAATGACAAAATAGAAAATCAAACCAATTAAGATATAGGTATCTGTTTACCAAAATCCACCATCAAGGGTTTATTTTAACGTAATCTCTACATTCAACTCACTACCAAGATTATCAAAACTTTCATCTAAATCCTGCAAAGAAACCGTATCCGGAATTTTGGCTTTAATTTCCATGAAGTAAAGGGCTGTGCCGCTATTGGGTGAATACTTCTTCCGGGACTTCAACTCCTCGATATTAATTTTGTTGTCTGACAGAAGCCGGCTTACCCTGTAGACAATACCGGCCTGGTCAACTCCTTCTACCTCAATTGTGCTATAAGAATTCCCGTTGGGCAACGGTTCTTGCAGAAAATCCAGAGGCCGGATATATACAGAGACATTTTTTTCTCTTTCCAGCCATTTGCAATCCCGGGTCAATTTTTCCAAAAGGTCATCGCCGCTGCCTTCCAGCAGGACGATAAGGGTGAACTCATCTGCCAGGCGGCACATGTTGGAATCTTCAAGGTTACATTTATGTTCTAAAATAACCTCGGCAATA
>JAAEMC010000512.1 GCA_024225895.1 Desulfobacteraceae bacterium
ATGGGAAAAACATAATCCCGGACAAACTCTTCTCTTAAATCTTCGACATAAGCTTTAACAGCACCGGTATCATAGGCTTTTTGATCAATGCCGTCCAATTCCTCTTCCTGGCCAAGATCTGCCGTAAAGGTCACTACTTCACAATCATAGGTCTCAATGAGCCATTTTAAAATCACAGAGGTATCCAGTCCCCCGGAATACGCCAATACCACTTTTTTAACATCTGACACGATATATTCTCCTAAGCTATATAAATAAAATTTATTTTTCTTTTAAAATCAGGGCTTCTAAAATCGCCTTGTGCATATGCCGTTTATTTTCGGCCTGATCCCAGAACACGCTGTTTTTGTCTTCCAGCACCTGTTCTGAAATTTCCTCATCCCTATGGGCAGGCAGGCAATGCATGACCATGACATCCGTCTTTGCATGGGACAAGAGGTCTTTATTTATCTGAAATCCTTGAAAGGCCTTGATTCTGTGGGAAAGCTCATCCTCATCCCCCATGCTGGCCCATACATCGGTATAAACCACATCTGCATCCTTTACAGCATCCTTTGGATCATTGGTAAGAATCACATCTTTTTTGCCGGTGGTCTCAAATGCATTGTCAAGGATATCCTGCTTGATTTCATATCCGTCCGGGCAGGCTACAGACAATTGAAGGCCCAGCACGGCAGCAGCATTAATCCATGAATTGGCAACATTGTTTCCGTCACCGACCCAGGCAATCTTTACATTTTTATACCCGCCCTTTTTTTCAACAATGGTCATAATATCACTTAAAATCTGGCAGGGATGGAATGCATCTGTCAATGCATTGATCACAGGGATGCTGGCGCTTTGAGCAAATTCTTTGACCAAAGCATGATCAAAGGTCCGCATGGCGAGACAATCTATATACCGGGACAACACCCGTGCCGTATCTTTGGCAGGCTCATTTCTTGAGATCTGGGTGTCCTGGGTGCTCATGTAAATGGGATGGCCGCCCAGTTGAATCATGGCAGTTTCAAAAGCCACTCTTGTGCGGGTGGATTTCTTGTCAAAAATAAGCCCAAGGGTTTTGCCCATCAAAATCCTGTCCATGATTCCCTTGGCATAGCGTTCTTTTAATTGAATAGCTCGTTTAAACAACTGCTCATAATCATCTTTTTGAAGGTCTAAAAGTGATAACAAATCTTTTTTCAAAACTATATTCCCCCTATGGTAACAACTCATCCAGTACTGTGATGAGTTTGTCTATTTCTTCTTTTTCAACAATCAAAGGCGGTGCAAATCTTAAAATTTTATCCTGGATACCATTGATAATAAAGCCTTTTTCCATACAGGCCTTTACGTAATCACCGGCATTACCGTCGATTTCCAATCCTAGAAGAAGCCCTTTACCGCGGACCCCTTTTACACTGGTGTGCTTTTCTTTTAAGGATTGAAGCTGTGCTTTAAAATATCCGCCTTTTTCTTTGATGCTTTCCAGAAACAAAGGCTCTGAAATTATTTTCAGAACTTCGAGGGCCGCAGCCGTAGCAAGGGGAGTACCTCCAAAAGTGGTCCCATGACTTCCCAGAGTAAATCCCTGTGCAGCGTTGTCACCTGCCAGCATGGCTCCGATGGGAAGCCCGTTGCCCAATGCTTTTGCAAGGGTCATAATATCCGGCGTCACATCATACAATTCATGGGCAAACAATGTGCCGCACCGCCCCATACCGGTCTGGATTTCATCAAAGATTAACAAAATACCTTTTTGGTCACACAGATCACGGACCTGTCTTAAGTAGGCGTTATCCGCCGGGATAACACCCCCCTCCCCCTGGACCGGTTCCAGCATGATGGCACATACGGTTTCATCAACTGCATTTTTCAATGCTTCAATATCATTAAACGGGACATGAACAAATCCATCCAATAGCGGATAGAATCCCTCTTTTATTTTATCCTGCCCTGTGGCTGAAAGTGTTGCCATGGTCCGGCCATGAAAGGATTGCTCCATGGTGATAATCTTATACCGGCTCTTTTGTCCCTTTGCCTGGAAATATCTTCTGGCAAGCTTAATGGCAGCTTCATTTGCTTCGGCACCGGAGTTGGAAAAGAAAACCCGGTCAGCAAAGCTTTTTTCAATCAAAGCCTGCGCCAGCTCGGCCTGGGGTTTGGTATAAAAAAGATTGCACACATGGACCAGTGTGGATGCCTGATTGGAAATAGCTTTGGTAATTTCTGGATGGCAATGGCCAAGGCTGCATACGGCAATACCGGCTAAAAAATCCAGATACTGGTTTCCTTTGTCATCCCAAAGCTTCAACCCCTCCCCTTTTACGAATGCGTTGCCGCTGCGGGGATAGGTCTGAAAAATAAATTCATCTGTTTTTTGTACAATATCCACTTTAAACCCTCTCTTTTGAAATAAGGATTGTTTTGGTTTACTTTAAAAAAACCTGGGTGCCGATACCGGAATCGGTAAAAAGCTCCAGCAAAACGGCATGGGGGATTTTTCCATTGATAATATGGGATTTTTTTACATGATTTCGCAGCGCGTCAATGGCACACTCCACCTTGGGGATCATGCCGCCTTTGATCTCTTCATTGTCGATCATCTGATTAATGGTTTTGCTGTCCACAGAAGAAACAAGTTTGTTACCGGCATCTAAAAGCCCGTCCACATCGGTAAGGAGCATCAACCGCTCTGCCTGCAATGCGGATGCAATTTTGGATGCTACCACATCAGCGTTGATATTATATGTTTCACCGTCTTTGCCTATACCCACCGGCGCAATTACCGGTATAAATCCTTGTTCTGTCAGTGTATGGATAATCCGGGGATTAATGGATTCCACATTTCCCACCATACCGGGATCAATTATCTCCGGCGGTTTATCAGCTTCTGTCTTATGGTATATGGTCATCTTTTCGGCTGTGATGAGCCCGCCGTCCTTGCCGGTGAGCCCGACTGCCTGTCCGCCCTGGCTGTTAATCCGGGCCACGATCTCTTTATTGACCTTGCCGCCCAAAACCATTTCCACTACATCCATGGTTTCGTCATCTGTGTAGCGCATACCCCTGATAAATTTGGAAGTAATGCCCATGGCATCCAGGGCCTTATTGATCTGGGGACCGCCGCCATGAACTACCACCGGGTTCACGCCGATATATTTTAACAAGGTAATGTCATTGGCAAAATCAAGTTTGAGTTTTTCATCCACCATGGCATGTCCGCCGTATTTAACCACAATGGTCTTGGTGGAAAAATTCTTGATATAGGGCAATGCCTCGATCAGTATGTCAGCCACATTTGTTGTCATAGAATATACCTTGTTAAATCTTCATTCTCTACAATGTTCATTAACTGTTTTTCAACAAAAATCTCATCAATGACAATCTTTTTTTCGTCAATATCCGGTGCATCAAACAAAATATTTTCCAATAATTTTTCCATGAGGGTATGAAGCCTTCTGGCACCGATGTTTTCCGTGGTGGAATTTACATCCACAGCAATGGAGGCAATTTTTTCAATAGCGTCCTGGGTGAACTCAATATCAACCCCTTCTGTTCTCAGCAATGCAATATACTGGAGCGCCAGTGCATTTTTAGGTTCTGTCAAAATCCTTGTAAACTCATCCTTGCCAAGGGAGCTTAATTCCACCCGGATGGGAAAACGTCCCTGAAGCTCAGGTATCAGATCCGAGGGTTTGGATACATGGAACGCACCCGAGGCAATAAAAAGGATATGGTCTGTCTTTACAGTACCGTATTTTGTGGGGACAGTGCTGCCTTCCACAATGGGAAGCAGATCCCGCTGGACACCTTCCTTGGAGACTTCAGGCCCGTGGCTCTTTTCCTTGCCCGCAATCTTATCGATCTCGTCAATAAAGATAATACCGCTCTGCTCGACCATGGTTATGGCATCTGTCTTTACCTTTTCCATGTCAACCAAGTGTGCTGCTTCTTCAGCAGTCAATATTTTTTTGGCCTCTTTTACCGATACTTTACGGCGCTTGGTATTTTTCGGCATTAAATTTCCCAGCATGTCCTTGACATTGATGCCCATCTCTTCAATGCCGGTGTTGGAAAAGATCTCCACCATGGGAGAGGATTTTTCTGTGACATCCAGATCAATTTTGCGTGAATCCAGTTTTCCTTTTTTGAGCATGGAGCGCAACTTCTCACGGGTGGAGGATTTTGCTTCTTCAGGCTGGTCTTCTTTGACAATGATATCTATGGTGTTATCTGCTTCAAAGCTTTTATTCACCGGCGTTGAAGGCGGTAAAAGGACATCAAGAATCCTTTCTTCCGCAATTCTGCCCGCCTTTTCCTGGACCGATTCCTGCTGCCGGGCCCTAAGATTATTCACTGCAAGTTCCACAATATCCCGGATCATGGATTCCACATCCCTTCCCACATACCCGACTTCGGTAAATTTTGATGCCTCAACCTTGTAAAAAGGAGAGTCTGTCAGGTTGGCAAGGCGCCTTGCAATTTCAGTTTTTCCTACTCCTGTGGGCCCGATGAGGATAATGTTTTTAGGTGCAATCTCTTCTTGCAGGTCTTTATCCAACTGCCGTCTTCTCCACCTGTTTCTCAAGGCAATGGCAACCGATTTTTTGGCATCATTTTGCCCAATAATGTATTTATCCAGCTCTGTGACTATTTGTTTGGGTTTCAGATCTTTCATATTCTTAAAATTCTCTTTTATTCATTGTTGTATTGTCAGATTATATTTTTTCCATGGTTACTTCATGGTTGGTATAAATACACAAATCCCCGGCAATTTTCATGGCTTTTTCCACTATTTTTTCAGGACCGAACTTTGTATTCTCCAAAAGCGCTATTGCTGCTGACTGGGCAGCCGTACTTCCGGACCCGATGCTGATAACGCCCTGGTCCGGTTCAATCACATCCCCGTTGCCGGACAGCAAATAAGTATTTTCATCATCTGCCGCAATCATCATGGCTTCAAGCCGCCGCAAATATTTATCCGTGCGCCATTCTCTTGCAAGCTCAACACAGGCCCGGGTCAGATTGCCGTTATATCTTTCCAGTTTTTTTTCAAGTTTTTCCGAAAGGGTTAAGGCATCTGCCGTGGCCCCGGCAAAGCCTGTGATAATCTTATCATTATATATACGCCTTACCTTTCTTGCTTTGTGCTTTGTTACAATATTACCCAAAGTGACCTGGCCGTCTCCTGCCACAACAATTGTCCCATTGTGCCTGACAGCTAAAATAGTTGTCCCGTGAAAAACTTCATTATTCATTTATTCACCTTAA
>JAAEMC010000513.1 GCA_024225895.1 Desulfobacteraceae bacterium
AACCATTTAAAATCATAAATAATTTTTTTTCTTGACTTAATATAACATACGTTATATTATATCTGTTATATTACAGACAAACACGATAGGAGACCGCTGGCAATATGCCCCCAAAACAGAGTATCACAAAAGAAATGATCATTGATGCCGCCTTTTTCCTGGTCCGGGAAAAAGGGATATCACAGCTTTCTGCAAGAAATATTGCAAAGCAGCTTGGATGCTCCACCCAGCCTGTGTACTCCTGCTTTTCCGCCATGAAAGATCTGGAAAATGCTGTGGTTGAAAAGGCGGCTGATCATATTGAAAACAACTACCTGGCCAGTGGTGAAGACAGCGATAACAATTTTAAAAGCATTGGCCTGGGCTATATCCAACTGGCCAAGAAAGAAAAATACCTGTTTGATCTCTTATATTTATCCGGTCGCATCGAGCTTGATTTTGAAAACGACAAATTCCCCATAGATTCCGATCGGCTCATTGGTGTCATGAAAAAAGATGAATATTTTTCAACATTTACCAACCAGGAGCTTCTCAAGCTCTTAAAACATATGTGGATCTATGCCCATGGTCTGACTGCCCTGGCCAGATCCAATCCAGCCATTTCCGATGAATTCATTGTAAATTCTCTTGAAGAAATGGGCGCCACTGTGGTGATACAGGCATTACAAACAAAAGGAGCCAAAACAAATGAAACTGATCGTCCTTAATGGAAGCCCCAAAGCAGGCAAGAGCATCACCCTTCAGCACATTAATTATTTTAAAAAGGAGCACAACCAGCATGAGATAGAGGTCATTGAAATCTCAAAAAAAATCAAAAAGATTGAAAATAACCCTGATCTGTTCAATGAGATTGTAGAAAAGATGTCAAACAGTGATGCAGTGCTATGGTCCTTCCCGGTTTATTATGCCCTGATCCCCTCCCAGATGAAACGCTTTATTGAGCTGTTGTTTGAGCGTTGTCCGGAGAATACGTTTAAAAATAAATACACCACCTCATTTACCACCTCCATCAACTTTTTCGATCATACAGCTCACAATTATATGCAGGGCGTTTGTGAAGATTTGGGCTTTTCCTTCATTAAGAGTTATTCCGCGCACATGGATGATTTTTTTAAAAAAGATAAGCGAAAGGCAATGATAGCCTTTTTCAACTGGTTTATTCAGATGGTGGAAAACAAAATTCCCGTGGAAAGAAAATATAATATCCAACTGCCACAGCCCATTATTTACGAGCCTGATAAAATAAAACCTGTTGAAAAAAAATCAGAAAAAAAGGTCGTGCTCCTTACCGATGCCCGACCGGAAGATACAAACCTGCTTCAAATGATAAAAACCTTTGAAGCATCCAGTTCAATGCCTGTAAATACAAAGAACATCCGTGATATCGACATGAAAAACGGCTGCCTTGGCTGCTGTAACTGCGGCTATGACAACACCTGTATTCAAAAGGACGGGTATAAAAAATTTTACAATGACAACGTCACAAATGCAGATGTCATCATCATGGCAGGTAGCATCAAAGACCACTACTTAAGTGCAGTGTGGAAAAAATTTCTTGACCGCAGTTTTTTTAACGGCCATGCACCCGTGCTCCAGGGCAAACAGCTTGGCTTTATGATTTCAGGGCCATTAAGCCAGATCCAGAATTTAAGGGAAAGCTTTGAAGCTATTGCCGACAACTGGCACATGAAAACCTTTGGCCTGATCACGGATGAGCACAAGACCTCCCAGGACATCACCGACCATATCCTGGCCTTTGAAAAACAATTAACTCTTTTGCAGGAAAATGAAGTTGAATTTGCCCCAAGCTTTTACCGGGTTGGCGGACAAAAGATTTTCAGGGATTTTATCTATACTACTCGCGCTGTGTTTAAAGCCGATCATCTCTTTTATAAAAAGCATGGCCATTACAAAGACTTTCCCCAAAAGAAGATCAAAAAAAGGGTCAATGATCACATCTTTTCCTTTTTTATGGGCATTAAACCTGTTAGAAAGAAAATTCACAATAAGTTCATCCCCGGAATGGTGGCCCCGTACAAAAAAGTACTGAAACAGCTCTGATCTGGGGTTGCCATAAAATTTTCAGGCAAACAAAAAGGATAATTTCATAAATCCGGAAGATAAAACCCCTTGGGGACTTGTACTGATACTGGTGGGCGCCGGAGTGATGAGCGCTTTCCAGGTCGGCAAGGTGCCGCCTGTACTTGGCGATATCCGGGCCGATCTGGTTTTGGGCCTTTTTCTGGCGGGTTGGGTGCTCTCCATATTTAACTTTACCGGTCTGATGTTAGGAACCTGTGCCGGCGCCATTGCAGATACCATAGGCCACCGTCGCCTCATGCTCGCGGGACTCATTCTTCAAGTCGTCGGCAGTTTAGCCGGATCATTCACCACCACATTTGCCCTGCTGCTGGCCACTAGATTTTTGGAAGGCGCAGGTTTTTTAGCCGTGATCGTCAGTGTTCCCACCCTGATTTTCCAGGTGGTGAAACTCAATGACAGCAAGATTGCCCTTTCCTTGTGGAGCTGTTATCTGCCGGCTGGAGTCTCCATAATGATGTTTTTCCTTCCTTTTGTCCTGAAATTTACAGATTGGCGGGGCCTTTGGCAGATCAATGCCGTCCTTTTGACCGCATATGTCATCCTCCTGACAAAGGCCACATCCCATATCGGGTTCATGAATCATTCAAAAATACCGGGTTTCAAACGCCTTTTCAAAGATATTTGGGTGACCTCCACATCGCCGGGGCCATTGCTCCTGGCCTTGATCTTCACCACATATGCGCTGCAATGGCTGGCGGTCATGGGGTTTTTACCCACCCTGCTCTTAGAAAAATTTCATTTTTCCAAATCATTAGCATCATATCTAACCGGGTTCATGGTATTTATGAATGTGTTCGGGAATCTTCTGGGCGGAAGACTCTTAAAAGCTGGATTTGCCCGATGGAAGCTCATTGCCTTTACCAGCCTTGCCATGGGCAGCGCATCCATTGCAATTTTTTCGTCCGGCTCAGGTTTTGCACTCAACTATACGGGCTGTCTTACATTTTCCCTGATCGGCGGCATAATTCCAGCAGCCGTGATTGGCGGCGCCCCCATATACGCTCCCTCCGGCAATCTGATTGCCACCACCACAGGCCTTCTCATCCAGGGTGGGCAAACCGGACAGGTTCTTGGCCCCCCGATCCTGGCCTGGTTGGTTTTCACCACCGGTACCTGGGACTGCGGGTCATGGTACCTGGGAAGTGTGGCCATGTTGGGAATTATCTTCAGTCTTCTGCTTTCCCGGATTAAGCACATGGAAAATTAAGCCAAATTACGATCTTGTTTTGAACCTCTGTCAATCTAATCTTTTATACGATTTTGAAAATATCTTTTTATTGCCACATCTTTACCAGTCTTCTGGTATAATTCGGGTATCAATCTCAAAATCAAGTAAAGTACCTTCCGGATTCATATAGAAAAACGACGGCGTTTTCATTTTTTATCGTGCTTTATTTATTTATTGAGAAGTTACGAAAATTGGTATCAACCAGTTAAAATTTTTGCATTATTTTGTTTTATGTTGTATTCTTTTTCATATTGGATACACCGAAATCA
>JAAEMC010000514.1 GCA_024225895.1 Desulfobacteraceae bacterium
CATTTCAGTTTCTGAATCACATGATAAGTACCCGGGCAAAAGTTTTTCGGTAGTATTTCTAAGAAAAACTGGCACCTTCATTTGCCAGTTTACCCAATCTGCAACATCGAAAAAATACCGAAAACTTTTGATCGGGTATTTAGGTCATTTGACCTTAATTTCTATTTAATCCCTTCAGGATATGAAAAAAGAGGAGGGCCAACGAACCCCAGGATGCTATCCTGGGCTGTTCTGTTTAATCCCTTCGGGATATGGTTACCTCGTTTTACCTTCAGGTTCAATGTTCTGTGAATTTGTCATTGCTTATTTATACAAACGTTGAATTGTGCTATTCTGGCTGGAATAGCAAACTTGGCCCTCATCATTTCAGCTCGCCAGATTGGTAAATCCGGCAGGCGGCTTGGATTTGGCAATCCAAGCATAATCATGCTCACATGAAAAACTATAATACAATTAGCGTGTTATGGCAAGAGAAAAATCACATTGAAAGATTGGGCATAAGTAGGTGTTCAAAAATTTTTTAACAATTATGCGAATTCGATTGTATAAGAAACAATGCCACCTTTGAAATTCGGGCCACTTTTTACGCGCTTTGTTGTCACAATCGTTGGAATGATCATAACCTTGTAATCCATAAGATGGTTTTGGAGAATATGCCTGACAAACGCCTCTTCGGTCGGCCCTTCTACAAGGACAAGCACCTTTTTCATTGTTTACGGCCGCCCTCCCAGAACGTTTTTTTCCCACAAATCGCCCATGCCGTAATCATCAAGCCAAGTTTCCAAATCGGAACGCCCCGGACGGCGAAAAAGACTCTCTCTTTTATCCCGGTCCACAACTATGATATCCCCAGGCCCGAACTGGTTCACCAGCGTTACCGACTGCGTGGCAACCATAACCTGCGCACACTGAGACGCCGCCTGCAAAAGACCCGCAAGAACTGAGATGCCATACGGATGAAGTCCCAGCTCAGGCTCGTCAAGAATAATGACCGGAGGCAGGACTGGCTGAAGCAGCAATGCAGCCAGGCACATAAATCTCAGTGTGCCATCTGAAAGCATGGCAGCATTGAAATAATCGTCGCTTCCCTTTTCTTTCCATTCCAGTCGGATTCTCTCCTGATTCAACTGGGAAGGCTCCAGACTGAACCGGTCAAAAAACGGGGCTGCCATGCGAACTGCATCCCGAATATTCTCAAAATGTTCAGGATGTTTTTTTTCAAGTCTGTATAAGAAAGCAGCAAGATTTCGTGCGTCAGGATGCAGAAAACGGTTATCCTCAAGATCACATGTCTGTCTGACCCTGGCATTTTCACTTGTATCGTGGAAATGATACAATTTCCATTTTTTCAGATGTTTCAATATGTATTGCGCATTCTTTCCCCAGCCATTCCG
>JAAEMC010000515.1 GCA_024225895.1 Desulfobacteraceae bacterium
AAAGAATCATAATTATCAATAACTGCAACTTTCATTATCTGCCTCCATTTTCATTTGAAAGGGCAAGCTTTAAGGCAGTTTCAACACTTTTTGCCTTATTAATACTTTCCATAAACTCTTTTTGAGGATCAGAATCATACACGATTCCGGCACCGGCTTGAACTGTAAATTTATTATTCTCCATAACAGCGGTTCTGATGGTTATGGCAAAATCCATGTTTCCGGTAAAGGAAATATATCCGGCAGCCCCTCCATAAATTCCCCTGGGTGTTTTTTCAAGGCTGGAAATAATTTCCATGGCTCTTATTTTTGGGGCGCCTGTCAATGTTCCTGCCGGAAAGGTTGCCTGGAAAAGATCATAAGCATCAAACTCAGGTTTCAGATCACAGGTAATGTTGGAAACCAGATGCATGACATGGGAATACCGTTCAACAAACATAGTATCCGTAACCTGGACGGTTCCAGCTTGCGCCACTCTTCCTAAATCATTTCTGCCAAGATCAATGAGCATTACATGTTCGGCTTTTTCTTTTTCATCATTTAAAAGTTCATCTGCTAAAAATCTGTCTTCCTGTTCATTTTTTCCACGGGGTCTGGTCCCGGCAAGGGGTCTTAAGGTGGCCACATTGTTTTCCAGCCTAACCATGGTTTCAGGCGAGGATCCGGCAATGACCACCTCTTTAAAATTCATAAAAAACATATAAGGTGAAGGATTGGTAAATCTTTGCGCGCGATAGATTGAAATAGGATCTATTTCAGCCCGGCAGGAAAAAGGCTGGGAATACACGGCCTGGAAGATATCTCCTTCGACAATATGTTCTTTAATGGTCTCAACCCCGGTTTTATATTCTTCAGGCAGAATTTCAGATGTCAGTGTAACAGGACCATTGGTTGCAAGTTGCCTTTGTTCAAATGGCCGATTAATAATAGACAGCATCTGATCCAGATCATCCTGTGCGGTTTCAAATTCTGCTAAATAATCGGTTACATTATGGGTATAACAAATTCGGATACAGGTCAGGGTTTGTTTCATATTGTCAAAAATGATCATTTTATTCGGTATGATGAAGTGGGCATAAGCCTTGCCATCAGGCAATGAGACCGGGATATTTTCAAAAAAAGAGACCATCTCATAGGTCATATAACCGGTAAATCCGCTCCAAAACCGGGGAAGGTCTTTTACATCTGCCGGAGTATATTCCTTGGCAAGTATGCGCATGATACTCAAAGGATCATTATTATGGGGAATTTTTTGGGTGGTATTGTTAAGGGAAACCTCAACATAATTCTTAAATATTTTTATATGCCCATATGCACTGATTCCTAAAAAACTGTACCTTGCCCATCTTTCACCCCCTTCAACACTTTCAAGTAAAAATGATGAATGGTTTTTATCATAAAATTTTTGAAGGATGGAAACCGGTGTTTCAGTATCGGCAAGAATCTCTTTGCATACCGGAATCACATTGGCATGGCGGGTGGTGTCCATAAAAGTTTGCTTATCCGGGAATTGGCTTAATATCATTATTTTTTCCTGTGTTCTTTGTTAAAAAAAAGGCTGTCAATCAGTCTGCCAGCCTTTTTAAACTAAAAAAGGCTGCGGTAATTGGATAATATTGCTGCCGCAGCCTTTGGTTCGAAATCAAATATGAACTACAAGACAGTTGGCAGCATGGTCCAAGCCCAGGAAATTCGCCAACAGTTAACACTTGCAATGGAAAACA
>JAAEMC010000516.1 GCA_024225895.1 Desulfobacteraceae bacterium
CAAATCAAGTTGGTAAACCCGGAAATTCTAAAAAATATCAGTAGATTTAAGGAGAATTAAAATGGCAATTAGTGATCCAGTTGCGGACATGCTCACCATCATTCGAAATGGTGGAAAAGCAGAATTCGCTAAAGTGGATATCCCCGGATCAAAGTTGAAATTGGATATGGTGCGGGTGCTGAAAGAACAAGGATATATAAAAGACTATAAATTTCTTGAAAATGAGACACAGGGCGTTATCCGTGTCTATTTGAAATACATTTCAGAAGGTGAACCGACAATCTTTGGTATTAAAAGAGTCAGTAAACCCAGTTGCAGGGTTTACAAAAAAGCCAAACAGATTCAACCGGTTTTAAATGGTCTTGGTGTGTCCATTGTATCCACATCCAGGGGATTGATGACTGACAAGCAGGCAAAAGAAGCGAATGTCGGCGGTGAAATACTTTGTAACGTATGGTAGATCAGGAGTAAGATATGTCCAGAATAGGAAAAAAGCCGGTTCAGCTTCCAGACAAGGTACAGGTAGCCATTGACGGTGATATGGTAAAGGTCAAAGGCCCAAAAGGCAACCTGGACCGAAAACTACATCCGGCTGTAGATGTCAAAATCGAAGATAACGTATTAACGGTCAGCACAGATACAAGTAACAAGAAAAAAGTGGCTTTACAGGGATTGTTCAGATCCTTAATTTCAAATATGGTCACAGGCGTATCCCAGGGGTATGAGAAAAAACTACTGCTTTCCGGCATTGGGTATCGTGCAGAAGCAAAAGGGAAAAGCCTTGTTTTAAACGTTGGATATTCCAATCCGGTAAATTTTGATCTTCCGGACGGAATTTCCGCCAATGTTGAAAACAATACAAAAATTACTCTGTCCGGTATTGATAAGGAAGTCCTTGGTCAGGCTGCGGCCAATATCAGGGATGTGAGACCTCCTGAGCCTTATAAAGGCAAAGGCATTATGTATGCTGATGAAAGAATTATCAGAAAGGCTGGAAAAACTGCGGGTAAAGAATAATTAGCAGGGATTAAAATGTTATGGGAAATACATCACCAAGGCTTTTAGCAAGGCTTAAAAGAAAAAAAAGAATCAGAAAGAATATTTTTGGTAGCCAGGATCGCCCCAGATTAAGTGTGTTCAGAAGTTCAAATCATATTTACGCACAGATTATTGATGATGAAAAGCGAATCACACTTGTATCGGCTTCTACCGTTGATAAAGAGTTTAAAGAAAACAAGGTCGAAGGTAAGAAACACGAGATTGCAAAGGCAGTAGGCAGCCTCGTTGGTAAGAGGGCTCTTGATAAAGGTATTAAACAAGTTGTTTTGGATAGAAATGGCTTCCTTTATCATGGCAGAGTAAAGGCACTTTCAGACGGAGCCCGTGAAGCCGGGTTGAATTTCTAAGTAAGGAGGAAAACCCTTGGCAAGACAGCAGATGGAAGATACAGGATTAATCGATAAAGTTGTCAGAATCAACCGTGTTGCAAAGGTTGTAAAAGGCGGTAGAAATTTCAGCTTTAGTGCTCTTGTAGTAGTTGGTGACGGTGAAGGAAGCGTCGGATACGGTCTTGGTAAAGCAACAGAAGTACCGGAAGCCATTAAAAAAGGACTGGAAAAAGCAAAAAGAAATATGGTTAAGGTGTCCATATTGAATGGTACTGTTCCTTTTGAAGTGGTTGGAAAAGCCGGTGCCGGCAGGGTACTGTTGAAACCTGCTTCTCCGGGAACCGGTTTGATTGCTGGCGGTGGTATTCGTGCGGTCCTAGAAGCGGCCGGTGTCACCGATATCCTGACAAAGTGCATTGGCACACATAATACCCAGAATATTGTCAGGGCTACGATGGACGGACTTCAATCTCTTGTAACAAAAGAAGATGTCGCTAGAAAACGTGGTCTTAGACCTGAAGAGATATAGGAAGATTCTAAAAATGGCTGATAGAATAAAAATTACACAGATAAAAAGCACAATTGGCCGTCCGGCAAAACACGGTCGGATCGTTCGTTCGCTTGGCCTGAAAAGAATGCATCACACTGTGGAACACAACGCCGATCCCGTGATTTTGGGGCAGGTTAAAAAAGTG
>JAAEMC010000517.1 GCA_024225895.1 Desulfobacteraceae bacterium
AACTGAGAATCAATCCATCAATACGAAAAGAACTGATGTCTGGTATCGGGACAAACCTGTGTGGCCTGCAATTATATTAATACAATCCAAAAGAAACACATTTTTTTGTTGCTATCAATTATTATTCGTAGGTCGTATGCAGTTTGGGATCAAAGGCTTCTCTTATGCCCTCGCCGGTAAAAGTTACGGTGATAAGGGTTATTATAAGCGCCCCGACCACGGATGACGCAATCCACCAGGCTTCCATATTCTGCCAGCCCTGGGAAAGCATCTCTCCCCAGGAGGGTGTGGGTGCCGGAAGGCCAAATCCCAGATAATCCAGTGAAGTTAAGGCAATAATGCCGCCTGAAATGGCAAAAGGAGCGTAGGTCACAATCACGGAAATGGTATTGGGGATAATGTGCTTAAAAATGATCCGCCAGTGGGAAGCTCCAAGAGAACGCAGGGCCAGGACATATTCTCTTTCTTTTTCTTTATAGGTCATGGTGCGCATGACCCAGGTAATGCTGATCCATCCGAAAAACGCCATAATCAGCAGCAGGATCCTAAAGTTGGGCACCACAATGGAAGAGATGATGATAATAATGTATAAAAAGGGCACATTGGTCCAGATCTCAATGATTCTCTGGAAAAACAGGTCAAATTTTCCCCCGAAATATCCCATGGAACAGCCAATGGAAATACCGATGGTATAATTTAAAAAGAGCAGGATAAAGGAAAAAAGGATGGCTGTCCGGAACCCGTAAACAAGCCTTGCTAAAATATCCCGGCCCACATTGTCTGTGCCGAAAAAATGCCTGTCCGATACCGAAGGGGCAAAGGGGGGGAATTCATTAAACTTCAGATCATTTTCATAAGGGTTATAGGGCACAGGCGGCATGATCACAAAATGGGATTCCTTTGATTGTTCAAATTCTTTTTTCAATTCCCTGTAGTTGGTTTCATACTCATAGTTTAGCCCGAATGTCGAGCCTGGAATCATTTTGGAATAGGTCGGGAAAAACAGCCTGCCTTCATAGTAAACCACCAATGCCTTGGAATTGATAAAGACTTCTGCAAAAAAAGAAAAAAGAATCATGACAAGGATAATGACAAAGGACCAGAACCCCCGGCGTATGGAACGGAAGCGCCGTATCTTTTGAAGGGTAACCGGATTGAGTTTCATCATCAATGCCTCATGTGTTTAAATCGTGCTTTATTTAAACCTCACCCGTGGATCCACAATGGCTACACAGATATCGGATAAAATATTTCCCAGCATAAAGAGCAGAGAAGAGATAACAAGTATCCCCATGACAACGGGATAATCCCGGTCCACCACCGATTCATACCCCAAGAGCCCCATGCCGTTGATATTAAAAACTTTCTCTATTAAAAACGATCCCATAAGGATAATGGATATATTATTGCCAAAGCTTGTGGCAAGAGGGATCAGGCTGTTTTGCAGGGCATGCCTGAATACGGCCTTTTTAAAGGGAAGCCCCTTGGCAATGGCAGTTCTCACATAATCGGCAGACAGATTGTCCATAAGGGTATTTTTCATTAAAAGGGTCATAACCGTAAAAGAGCCGATCATATAAGAAAGAAGCGGCAGCACCGTATGCCATGTTATATCAGCGATTTTCCGGAAAAAATTCATTTCATCAAAGGTATCTGAGACAAGACCTCCCAAGGGGAAGACATCAAATCTGGCAGAGAACAAAACCAGCATCATCACACCGGCCACCCAACCGGGTATGGCATATCCGGTAAAAATTACGGCAGAAGTGATATTATCAAACCCGGTTTTATGCCGTATCGCCTTGGCAACCCCCAGCGGGATACAGACTCCATACACCATGATCAAGGTTAAAATTCCAAAATAAAGGGATATGGGAATCCGTTCCTTTATCATATCCCAGACCCGGTCATAATACCGTGTTGAATTTCCCAAATCCCCTTGCAGAACCTTGCCCAGCCAGATGAAATAACTGGTGAGAACCGGCTTGTCAAACCCGTAATATTCTTTGAGTGTTTGGATTTGTTCTTCGGAAAGGGGCTGCCCCATACCAGCGCTAGGTGTCCGGGAAGAACTAATTTGATCTCCTGACTGCATCTGCTTATATTCGGCAATGATGCGTTCAATAGGGCCGCCTGGTACAAACCTTGTAATGGTAAATACCATGATGGTGATACCAATGAATGTCGGTATCACCAAAAGCAGCCGTCTTATGAAGTATGCTGTCATGAAATGGTTTGATACACCGAGTCAAGCGCCTTGTCTAAATGTTGAGGTTTAGTTCCGCCGGCCTGGGCCATGTCAGGGCGGCCCCCGCCGCCGCCGCCGACTTCTTTTGCCGCGGCTTTGACAATATCACCGGCCTTGTATTTATCGGTCAGGTCACTTGTGACAACCGAGATCAACAAAGCCTTGCCAGAGGATTCAGCACCCAAAAGCACGATGCCGGACTTAATTTTTGTTTTGAACTTATCAGCCAAATCCCTTAACTGGGAGGGATTTTCAATATCGACCCGCTTTGAAATTACTTTTATGCCATTGACCTCTTTAATTACGTCATCAATATCTTCAATAGACTTTGATGCCATCTTGGCCTTAAGGGATTCCAGCTCTTTTTCCAATTTTTTCTTATCCTGGATCAGGGCCTCAATCTTGGGGACAATATCATCCTTTGCCCCTTTTAAGAGCCTGGCAGCATCAGCAATCGTATCCTGTTCTTTGTGGATAATAACAAGGGCATTGCTGCCGGTCACAGCTTCAATACGCCGGACGCCCGAGGCAATGCCGATCTCTGATAAAAGTCTGAAAATACCAATATCACCTGATTGAACAGCATGGGTCCCGCCGCAAAGCTCGCTGGAAAATTTACCTTGGGAAACCACCCGAACCACATCCCCGTATTTCTCTTCAAACAGGGCGGTGGCACCGGACTTAACAGCCTCATCCATGCTCATTTCCTTGGTCTCTACCTTATAATTTTCCCGGATGCGAAAATTGACCTCTGTTTCAATGGCTTTTATTTCCTCTTCTGTCACAGAGCTAAAATGGGTAAAATCAAAACGCAGCCTTGTATCATTCACAAGAGATCCTGCCTGCTTGACATGGTCCCCCAAAACTTTTCGTAATGCAGAATGTAGAATATGGGTGGCTGTATGATTTAAGGCTGTATTCTTTCTTTTTTGGGAATTCACTTTTAAGGTGACTATATCCCCTTTTTTAAAGATACCTGAAATAACTTTTCCTTTGTGAATGAAAATGCCGGTGGGATCTTTAACAGTATCCAGAACTTCAAGCTTGCCGTTCTCATTTTCAATGATTCCCTTATCCCCTGCCTGACCGCCTGATTCGGCATAAAATACCGTGGCAGATGTCACCATTTCAATCACATCGCCCTTAGAGGCTGTTTGGATTTCTTTATCATCACGGACTATTATCAGTATGTCGGATTCATCCTTGATATCTTCATATCCCTTAAACCGGGTCTTTACCCCCTGGGAGGTCAGGGCTTTATAGGCCTCGCCTACGCCTTCAAATTTTTTGGTAGATCTAGACCTCGCCTTTTGCTGGGCCATAGCCTTATCAAAGCCATCAAGATCCAGGTCTATTTCCATATTTTTGACATGATCCTGGATAATATCCACTGGAAAGCCGAAGGTGTCATAGAGTTTGAAAATCACATCACCGGGCAGCATTGCTTTCTTTACAGTCAAATCCCCTTTTACATCGGTTTTCACCTTACTCTCTGCTTCAAGAATTTGATTCTCCAAGTGTTTCAAGCCGGTATCAAGGGTTTCAAGAAATTTTTCCTCTTCATTTTTCACCACCTTAAGGATAAAAGCGGCAGAATCCTTTAACTCTGGATAAGCGTCATCCATGATTTGGAAAACGGTCTGGACGGTTTCGTGGAGAAAAGGTTTCAAAAGACCGATGCTCCTGCCGTACCTGATAGCCCGCCGCATGATCCTTCGAAGCACATAGCCCCTGCCCTCGTTGGACGGCAGCACCCCGTCACAGATTAAAAAAGCCGAAGCCCTGGAATGGTCGGCAATGACCTTCATGGCCACTTCCACCTGGTCGGATTCATTTCGTTTTTTGCCGGATAATTCTCCGACTTTATCCATGATTGGAGTAAAAAGATCGGTATCATAATTGGTGGGAACATCCTGTAGAACGGAAATTACCCTTTCAAGACCCAGTCCTGTGTCGATACTTGGCTTGGGAAGGGGCGTCATATTGCCCTGTTCATCTCTTTCAAACTGCATGAAAACCAGGTTCCACAACTCCAGCCACCGGTCACAATCACACCCTACAGCACAATCTTCTCTGTTGCATCCAAATTCAACACCCCGGTCAATGTGAATTTCGGAACAGGGACCGCAGGGGCCGGTATCCCCCATGGCCCAGAAATTATCTTCTTCCCCGAGCCGTGAGATTTTTTCTTCGGGAACACCCACCTGATCACGCCAGATTTCAAAGGCTTCATCATCTTCATGGTAAATGGAGACATAGAGTTTGTCCTTGTCAAATCCGTACCCGTTAGTCAATAGATCCCAACCGAATTCAATGGCTTTTTCCTTGAAATAATCCCCAAAGGAAAAATTACCGAGCATTTCAAAAAAGGTATGATGCCTTGCTGTATAACCGACATTTTCAAGGTCATTGTGTTTCCCGCCTGCCCGGACACATTTCTGGGATGTGACAGCCATTGTATAATCTCTTTTTTCATCTCCGGTAAAAACCCTTTTGAACTGCACCATCCCGGCATTTACAAAAAGCAGGGTAGGATCATCCCTTGGGACCAGTGAAGAAGACCTGACATGGTGATGGTTATATTTTTTAAAATATTCTATGAAGATTTTTCTGGCTTCATTGCCTGTCATATGTAAACTCCTAAATTTCGCGTGAGCTTAATAATTACTCTTTATTATTACTCTTATCGTCTGTTTTTTTCTGGGCAGCATCAGCAATACCCAGCTCTGTTCTCACCTTGTTTTCAATATTTTGAAAGATATCCATGTTGTCTATCAAAAAGGCCTTGACGTTTTCCCTGCCCTGGCCGATCCGCTCTCCTTCAAAGGAGTACCAGGATCCGCTTTTATCAACGATATTCAGTTCAACACTCATATCCAGAAGATCTCCGGTCTTTGAGATTCCTTCCCCGTACATGAGATCGAATTCAACGGTTTTAAAAGGCGGGGCTAATTTATTTTTCACCACTTTTACCCGGGTCCTGTTGCCGATGATGTCCTGGCCCTCTTTAATGGCAGATGCTTTCCTGATTTCAAGCCGCATGGAGGAATAAAA
>JAAEMC010000518.1 GCA_024225895.1 Desulfobacteraceae bacterium
AAAATATGCCATCTTAAAAATCATAAAACCAATGCATTGGATGCCATGGATGCTGGCGTATCCACTATTACCCCCAACTCATAATGCTGGGAAATCTCACCGATCTGGCGGTGGCAGGAAAGACAAGGTGCGGCAACGTGTTTTACTCCTGCGGCCTTGATCTGTTCTGCTTTGGCTTTACCGGTGATCATCCTTTTGGCTTTGCTGGTGCTGTCCTGGAGCATACCGCCGCCGCCGCCGCAGCAGATGGCATTTTCCCGGTTGGGGGAGAGTTCCACCACCTTTTTGCAACAAAGTGCTAAAAGTTCACGGGGTGCATCATATAAATCGGATTTTCTGGCCAGGTTGCAAGGATCATGGTATGCAACCTCAAAAGGGTGGACTGATGGATCCAATTTAATTTTTCCTTGTTTTACAAAACGCAGCACAAATTCAGGGATAGAGATAATTTCAAACTTGGGTTTCCGGCCAATGAGCTCTTCTGCCAGCACTTTTAAGACATGATATCCATGCCCGCATTCTGAAAGCACCAGGGTTTTGATACCCAATTCTTCAGCTGGTTCAATGACCATGAGGGCCATTTTTCTTGCTATTTCGTCATTGCTGATAAAATATCCCCAATTGGTAACATCGGTATGATGGCTGGACATTGTCCAGGAGACTTTTGATGCATAAAAAAGCTTGGCCATGGCCGTCAGATGCATGAGATTGATGCCCAATTCCCTGGGATTGGGCAGATAGAGAAATTCAGATCCTTTTTGATCATAAGGGATGGTGGCATTGGGGTCATCCACCTCATCTTCAAATTCTTCTCCCATCCACTCCACGGTTTCGATAAATTCTTCTCTGGTTAAGCCGTTGACGTCTCCGAGTTCCAGGCGGGACTTCACCCCTTTTTGAATGTCTTTGCAAATTAATTTTTCAGCCCCGGCAAGAGAACGGCCTTTACGGACCACATTTTCCATATCAATACCCATGGGGCATTCCTCGGTGCAGCGGTTGCATAAGAGACAATCCCACAGCATGCCGGAGTCAATGAGCATGTCATCTAAGCCCATGGTTGCCATGCGTACGATTTGTCTCGGAACAGGCCCGCCTTCTCCTTCAAACCAGGAGCACCTGGAATTGCAGGCGCCACAGGTCAGGCATTCAAAAACATTATCTTCATTTTCTTTTTTATTAAGCTGGCCAACGAGTTTGGAAGCATTGTTCAGACGGATATTTTCCATTTATGTTTTCCTTTTGAGCTATTTTCCGGCAATAAAATTTTGAAATCTTCGGGATTCATTGGCAGCAAAGGGTGCGAATTCGACCAGTTCCTTGCCTGCTTTAAGACAGTGGTTGACCTTTGCTGCACGGTTAATGCCCATATGGCTTCCTTTGTCAGACCTGCAATTACCGTCATGGCACCCGGCCACAAGGATTTTTTCTGCGCCATTGACCAGAGCATTTAATAGCATGCCAGTGTTAATCCGGCAGGCACAGGGGACGGGGATCACTTGAAGATTATCTTGGTGCCCATTGCTTTTAGCTGCTATGGCAGCAGAACGTTCACATGCAAATATTACGGTTTGTCTTTTAGAAACCCCTTGCAGAATCTTTTCTTTATTAAAACTTTTTTGCTCAATGGCCTGGGCCGGGCAGGAGGATACGCACAAACCGCATGAGACACAGGCCTCGGACATTATAAAGGGCTGGGTTCCGCTGGGTATAGTGACGGCACTGTGGGGGCAGATCCTGAAACAGGTCAGGCATTGGGCACACATATATTTGTTGATCACCACATCGGCAACCGTTTTTGTTGGGTCTTCAGTTATAAGTTGGTCAATGCAATGCACAATGGCTTCAGTTTCCAGGATCAGATCATTCCCGTCAATTTCATCATGGCAGGATCCGCAAAAAAAGATGCCTTTTCTGGGACAGCTGATGGGGCTGTGCCGGACATTGGAAGTCTGCATAAAGCCTTCTTCATCGTTTTCAAGCCTTAAAAAGTTGGCGACCTTTTCAAATGCAGGGCCGGGAAGTATCTTTTCCGGAACAATCAGCCAATGGGCATCAAAGGTGATGGCCACAGTTGAAAGTGTGGCGTCCTTTACTGAGAATTTAATTCCATCTGCCCCAGGTTCCAGTTGAACATCTGAAAGGTCATTAATGCGGAAGAATTTTACCCCCAGTTTCCTGGCTCTGTCATATTGTTTTTGCCCAGTGTTACCATGGACAAGCATTTGTTTCATGATCACGTAAACGGTTTTTCCCTGGTCTGCCAATTGACTGGCAAAAAGAAGTGATCTGCGGGATAACGCCTTTTGTTCAGGTCCGTTATAATCAAGCCAGAATACAATTATTTCAGGGATCGTATGCGGCTGGTTTTCAAAAATTTGTGTAAATTGATCCAAAGGATACGCCCGGTCTTTTTGAAGAGCT
>JAAEMC010000519.1 GCA_024225895.1 Desulfobacteraceae bacterium
TGGTTGACCGGATTGTCCTCAGCCAGGAGGATACGCATTTTTTTTATCTGCTCTTCAATCAAGGATTGCGAGGACCCATCTTTGCCCAGGGCCTTTTTTTTGTTGAAAACACGGATCAGGCATTCAAAGAGCTGGTTGCTTTTAACAGGCTTTTCAAGACAGGCGTCAAAGCCCGGCATATCTGGCAGGGCATCTTCTTTTTTGATGTCCCCGGGCAATAGCATGATTATGGTTGTATCCTGGAGCCCGGGGAGTTGTCTGATTTTTTTTGCCAGTTCACTACCATCCATTTGGTCTATCTGTCGGTTTAAAATGATTGCAGCATAGGGGGCATCGCATAGGGCAGCGCTTTTGATCATGTTCAAGGCCATGGCACATTCCCAGGCAGTATCACATGCATAGCCCCAGACTTCCAGGTAGCCTTCCAAAATTGAAAGATTGGTTTTGTTGTCATCCACGACCATGATCCTTTTACCTTTTAGTTCTTCAGGCAGAATGTGTTCAAATTCCGCTACATCTGACTGCTTTTCAAGAATCGCCGTAAACCAGAAGGTTGATCCTGTGCCTTCCTGGCTTTGGCAACCGATTTTCCCCCCCATTAGTTTGGATAAGTTTTTCGATATGGCAAGGCCTAAACCAGTACCGCCGTATTTACGGGTGGAGGAACCGTCTGCCTGATGAAAGGAATGAAAGAGTTTTTCAACATCAGGTTCGGCAATACCGATACCAGTATCCTTGATGCTGAATTTTAACGAGACTTTTTTTCTGGTTTCATGTTCCAGACTGACTTTTAATAAGATTTCACCGGTCTCTGTAAATTTTATTGCATTATTGACCAGATTCAATACGATTTGCTTAAGCCGCTTTGGATCCCCTACAAGAAGCGACGGGATTTGATGGTCAATATCATAGAGGAACTCGATATTTTGTTTTGAAGCTTTAAGGGCGGGAATCGTTACAATTTCATCCAGACAGGCGCGCAAATCAAAATCAATCTCCTCCAATACCAATTTGCCGGACGTTATTTTTGAAAAATCAAGTATATCATTGATAATGGTCATTAATGAATCTGTACTGTCGAGGATAATGTCCACAAATTCCTTTTGAACATCTGTCAGCTCTGTGTCACTCAAAAAATTTGCCATGCCGATAACTGCATTCATGGGAGTCCGGATTTCATGGCTCATATTGGCTAAAAATTCACCTTTGGTTTTGTTTGCCTCTTCTGCCTGCCAGGTCATTATCTGGGCGTGGTCCACCGCGTTTTCAAGGCTTTGGTTTAAGGATTCCAGTTCATCTGCCCGGGTTTTTAATTCCTGGTTAAGTCTATTGACCTTACCCTCTGCGGCCTTTCTTTTGGTAATGTCCCTTAAGATTACAAAGGACCCAACCGGATTATTTTTATTGTCCATAAAGGCACCGCAGCTTATTTCCACATCTATGATTTGTCTGCTTTTAGTATACCGCCTGGTTTGGATTTCAACTTTTTCTCCTTTTAAAAGCTTTTGAATTCCAGCCTGGGTCTCAGCCATGTTCTCTTTCGGGACGAAATCAATTCTCTTCCCTTTGACTTCTTCAAATGTCCAACCAAATGTTTTGGTAAAGGCACCATTTAAGTATTGAGCATTCCCCTGAATATCATAGACGACAACGGGATTTGGTGATCCCTCCAGGATGGAACGGGCCTTTTTTTCCAATGCAGAGATGGTTTTAATCCGGATTTTTAGATCTTCAATTTCCGCTGAGGGGTCACAGGTGGGATCGAGCAGCTTGTTTTTTTCAGCCAGTTGTTTTTGGGCAGCCGCAAGTTTTATTTCCAACACCTTGATCTGCTTTTCCAGCGAATCATAAGATGGTTTTCCCGGCATGAAATGCTCCTTCATCCATAAAGTAATGAGGTGTTGAATCAATTGTATTTAGCATGAGATAATGATGATATCCTTATTCTTACCACAATTCTGCCCGTGTTTTCAAGTTTGACGGACCCGTTTGACCAGAAGATGCATGCAGTTTTTAATATTGGTCTCGGTATAGAGGGTGAATTCATCCTTGTAGGAGTATTCAAAGAGATTTTGTATAAGATCCGGATCAGACAACTTGGTCTTCGTGATTCTGGTTATTATTTTGCGGGTATCTGCCAGGGCTTTTTCAATAACAGGAGCTGCAGCCTTTCCCTTGACCGGTCCCTGGTGAGCAGGGCAGACTATGGCAGGCGAAAAAGACCGGATCCGGTCCATGGTGGACAGGTAGGAAGCAAGCCCTGTGAAAAAGAGCGGAATAAAATGCCGGCCTGGAAAATGGAATCCAAGACTGTCCGAAACAAAGAGGATGTTGTCTTGTACAATACGTGCAATAAGATTTCCGGGAGAATGCCCCTCTACTTTGATCAATTCAAGGGTTGTTCCGCCAAGATCAAGGCAGGTGGAGGTACTGACAACCATACTGTTTTTAATATCGGGAATGGTTTCCAAAGATGGCCGTCCCGGCTGGATGCCAAATTTTTCAAGTCCCTGGTTAATAAATTGGTCTTCCTTGACCAAAATTGGGCCAGCCTTGGGGTGGGAGACAAATTCCAAGGCCCCTTGGGCAGTAATGATTTCTGCATTGGGAAAGCGTTGAACCAGCCCGGGCAGTCCTGTAATATGGTCGGAATGGGGGTGGGAGGGGATAATAAAATCCGGTCTGGCATTCAATTTTTCCAATTGGGATATCACTGTATCCACAGTGGCGGAAACTCCGGTTTCAAATAAGGCGGTCTTTTTTTCGCCCCTTATCAGAAACAGGTTGAAAAAATAGTTACCAAGCATGTAAAGGTTCTCTGCCAGTTGGACTGGAAAGGCGTCTTCCGGGATGTAATGATCTTTCATATATATTTCTTGTCCTTCTAATTTTATTTAAATTCAAATGACAGAAAATACTACGCTATCAGCTCGGGTTTCGTCAATCGATTACAGACTTGAATTAAAACCGGAGCATATGATAATTCTTTATCATGAAAATATTACACATCTTAAGCCAGATGCCTGATTTTACCGGCAGCGGGACCGGGGTTGAAAAAGAAGAATGCCTTGCTTTGGCCGGCAGATTTGGAAAACAGGTAAAGGTTCACGGACCACTTTCCCATCAAGATCTGGCGGTATTGATGCGGCAATCCCACATTTTTATTTTACCATCTTTTTTTGAGGGGCTTCCCCTGGTCCTTATGGAAGCCTTGGCATCGGGATGCAGGATCATTACTACATCCCTGCCAGGTTCACGGGAGGTGCTTGGAGAATCCGGGAACAGCATGGTCAAAATGGTGGCTTTGCCAGAGCTTGAAACCATTGACACCCCATTTGAAAAAGATAGGCAATACCTTGAAACCATCCTGGCAAAAAGCATTGAGCAGGTTGTCAATACCGTGATGAAACACCATCAGCCTGATATGAAAACTGCTCAAAAACTTACAGAGAAATATACCTGGGAAAAGGTCTTTTCACGTATTGAAAATGTCTAAGAAAAGGCCCTGAAGAAAAGATCTTCTTAAAGCAGCTATATAAAAATTGTTAAGCACAATGGCAGCACCTGTAACCTCCGCTATGCGAAGATTTCCCAGGGAATTTTTAGACCCGGTTCTTTCTTATTTATTATCTATTGCCAGGTTGATATCATGATTTGAAATTATTTCCATGATGGATGGCGGCGGCTTCTTATCGGTAATTATTGTGTCAATCTCCTCAAGGCTTCCCAGTTTTACCATGGCATTCCTGCCGAATTTGGAATGGTCCGTGACCAGAAAAACTTTTCTGGAGTTATTCATTATGGCCCGGGCTACATGAACTTCCCTGAAATCAAAATCCAAAAGTGTCCCATCCATATCAATACCGCTGATACCGATGATGCCGATGTCCACTTTAAACTGGCGGATGAATTTGATGGCAGATTCCCCGGTGATCCCGTTGTCCCTGTTCCGAACAATCCCGCCGGCCACAATTACCTCGCAACTATCGTTTTGCGCCATGATGGCCGCCACATTCAAGTTGTTGGTAATGACCCTGAGCCGGTTGTGATTGACCAGGGCATTGGCAACTAATTCCGTGGTGGTACCGATATTGATAAAAAGAGATGAACGGTCCGGGATCAGGGAGGCGGTAATGTCTGCGATTTTATTTTTTTCATCCCGTAAAAGTTCCTTTCTGGTCCGATAGGCTACATTTTCAGTACTCAAGGACAATCCTGCGCCTCCGTGGTAGCGGGATACATAGCCTTCCTGGTCCAAGAAATTGATATCCCGCCGAATGGTCTGGGGGGTGACATTGAAAAATCTGGCCATTTCATCTACGGTCATAAATCCGTTGGTCCGGATTAATGAAACAATTTTTTCATGGCGGTTGCTGATGGCTTTTCGTTTCATATTCATGTTTTAAATCCAGTTAAAGGAGCGTTCAATGGCTTTTTGCCATTTTTTGGTCAAGGCATTGCGGTTTTCCTGTGACATGTTGGGTTGCCATTCATTGCCTTTTGCCCAGTTGGCTTTGAGATCATCAATCCCATTCCAGAAACCTGTGGCAAGACCTGCAGCATAGGCGGCTCCAAGGGCGGTTGTTTCAATAACCGTCGGTCTGATGATGGATACATCGAGAATATCAGACTGAAATTGCATCAAAAGTTCATTTTGTACCATGCCACCGTCGACTTTCAACAAAGCAAGGTCCACATTGGAGTCTTTTTTCATGGCATTGACAATATCCAATGTCTGGAAAGCGCTGGCCTCCAATACGGCACGGGCCAGATGACCTTTGTTGGTAAAGCGGGTCATTCCGGCGATGACGCCTCTGGCATCAGACTGCCAATAAGGTGCAAAAAGTCCTGAAAAGGCCGGTACAAAATAAACATCCCCGTTATCTTCCACGGTTTTGGCAAGATTTTCTATTTCAGCAGCGGATTTGATGATTCCCAGATTATCGCGCATCCATTGCACAAGAGCGCCTGAAATGGCAATGGAGCCCTCCAGGCAGTACACAGTTTTTTCATTGTTGATCTGGTATCCCACTGTGGTCAAAAGTCCATGTTTGGATTGAACCGGTTCATTCCCGGTATTTAAGAGTAGAAAACATCCAGTGCCATAAGTGTTTTTGGCTTCGCCTGTTGAAAAACAGGTTTGCCCGAAAAGCGCGGCCTGCTGGTCACCCAGGGCGCCACATACCGGTATCTTTCCCCGGAAGGGCCCGGAATCCCTTGTGGTACCCCAGGTATTACTGTCCACGGAAGGTTTTATTTCAGGCAGCATCTGGCGGGGAATGCCCATGGGCTCCAAAAGGGTATCATCCCAATCAAGGGAGTTAATATTCATCAGAAGTGTCCGGCTGGCATTGGATACATCCGTTATATGGGAACCTTTGCCGGGGCCGCCTGTCAGCCACCATATCACCCAGGTTTCAATGGTGCCAAAGAGTGCATCACCCTTCTGGCTGTCTCTTTTGGCATCCAATACATTGTCCAGGATCCATTTGATTTTAGGCCCGGAAAAATAAGTTGCCACCGGCAGTCCTGTTTTTTCAGGAAAATGGGATTCCCCGGTTTCTTTTGCCAAGTTTTTACAGATCTTATCGGTCCTTGTACATTGCCATACAATGGCATTGGAGTAAGCCTTGCCAGTATGCCGGTTCCAGATCACCGTGGTTTCCCTTTGATTGGTAACCCCGATTGAATCAATCTCATCTGCTGTGATTCCTGTTTTGGCAAGGGTTTCCATTATCACATCACAGGTGTTTTCCCAGATCTCTTTTGGATCATGCTCTACCCATCCTGGTTTGGGAAATATCTGTTTATGTTCTTTTTGTGCGGATCCGAAAATATTTCCCTTTTTATCGAAAAGGATAAACCGGTTGCTGGTGGTGCCTAAATCAATGGCTCCGACATATTTTGTCATGGTGTTTCCTCCAACTCTTGTGTGTGTAGACCTTGTTCAACAAGCTTTTTCTGTAGGAGACCATACCATTTTACATTCTGGCTTTAAACTAAAAACTCGCATTTTTTGATATTTTTTAAAGAGAAAAAAGCTTGATTTGATTTTCGTTTAGGATTCGTTTTTTTTAAAATTAGGATAATATAGTGAGCTATACTCTTAAATATTTTGCCATTTATAGTGATTCCCCAAAATACGTTTATTAAAAAATAATATAAATAAATGGAATCTGCCAGGTGGATTTTTTATATATTAAAATTACAGTTGCCGATTGGCTTGTAATAGACCTTGAGGGGCATATAATTGAATAAATAATTCAAACCTGAAAAAACGTCACATACTATATATGGTGGTGCTTATACATAGCCTTGACTGAGCGCTTCAAATACCAGGAGCCACCATGAAAAGCGGCCTCATTCTGAGCGATTATAGAAGAGCGTATAGACGCCTCGCTTTTTATTATTTCAAATGGTTATTAAATATAAA
>JAAEMC010000520.1 GCA_024225895.1 Desulfobacteraceae bacterium
AAAAAATAAAAAAAAATGAACCGGTTCTGTTTGATTTCAGCGCCATTCACAATGGTTACCACATGGATGAAACCAGGATGCTGGTCATGGGAAAAATGGATGATAAGCAGATGGATGTCTGCAAAAAAACCATGGAGATCCTTTTTGCCCTGGTACCGGAAATGAAACCAGGGGTTACCATGGAAAGTATTTATGAGCGATCCTTGGACCATGCAAAAAAACTGGGAATAGGAGAAGGCTTTTTAGGCCTGCCTGAAATAAAGTCCCGGTTTATTGGTCATGGAATTGGCATTGAACTTGTGGAAAGCCCGTATCTTGCCAAGGGGCATTCTTCACCCCTTGAAGCCGGTATGGTTTTTGCCGTTGAACCCAAATTTATCCAAAAAGAAGAATTCGGGGTGGGCATTGAAAGTGTGGTCATGGTGACACCACAGGGCGGTGAGTTCATCAGTACCACCGAACACAAAGTATTTGTCTGTAAATAGTAAAAGTCCGGTGCTGTTGCATCCAACACCGGGTGTGACAGTCTTTTGTTTTATCCAGTGAAATTACGAAGCAATTTGCCTTTGATCCGACATATCTACAAGAGTTCTTTTTCTGGCCTTGTTCAAACGTGTATATTCGTTGATGGTTTTTTGTCTTTATTCCGACTGGATAGGAGTCATTTCACCGGTATCCACCAGGAGATTTTTTTTACCCCCTTTGATTAGCCGGCAATATATGGGGATGGTGTATTCTTGGACCTGGCCGTACTGATAGGTCATCATGCTTTTATCAAAAGCCTTGGTTCCCATGACAATGGGATGGATGGTATAAAACGGCATGGACATTCCTCCTTACATTTTTATTTTCTTATAAAGGAGAATATATACATGACTATAGCAAATCGCAAAAATATGTTCCAATACTACAGTACCTGTTTCTATCATGTGTGGCTAAGATTCTCTTGATACCGCAATCGATTTGCTCAAAGGCGATTCCATTAATCTATCATGTTTTTAGGAACTTTATTTTGGGAATCGCTATAAGTGTGATTTCGCTGAGGTTTTAGTACCGTGGTAATGATGATTTTTGCTGCCGCTGTAACAGAGGTGAAATCCAGGACAGCCTTAAATCCGTTTTTTGTTTGCTGAACAGTATCCACCTTGGCATAGATCTGGGCCTTTTGTTCGCTTTTCCTGTCCTGATGAAGATGCATTCTGACATTGTCCAGAGCGTGAAGTTCCTTGTCTGAGAAAATTGTTGCATTTGAGGGGCCAATGGCTGTTATCTGGGCAAAGATGGCCTCCTTGGAAACAATCTTTTTATCAAGCAAAAAGAGATCCACCGGCAGGGGGGGCGTTATAGAAGATAATGTTTTTTCCTTTTCTTTGAGATAAATATCAAATGGAGCGCAAATACCGCTGACATCATATAGATCTACTTTGTGGGCCATGCCTTTCATATCGACCCTCATTGTTTTTTTAATGGTCAGAAGGGATTTGAGCCGTTCAAAGACGGATGATGTGACCAGTACCTGCCCTCCCACGGTATATGATTCTGTTCGCCCGGCAAGGTTAACTTCGTTGCCTGTAACACCGTATTGCGCTCGTTTCCGGGAGCCCACATTACCCACTACCACCTCTCCTGTGTTGATGCCTATACCCATTTCAAGGCTGGGCAGATCATCCTTTGCATTTTGAGCATTGACTTCTTCCATGGCATTTTGCATGGCAAGGGCACAGGCCACTGCCTTTGCCGGGTGGTCGTCAAATTTTTGGGGGGCGCCAAAAAAAGCCAGGATGCCGTCCCCGATGATTTCGTTGATGATGCCGTCATAGGCCATGATGATGTCGAACATCTTTTCATAATACCGGTTTAATATCAGTATCACTTCCTGGGGAGTACGGTTGCTGGACAGGGCAGTATATCCCCTGATATCGGTCATCATCAACGTCACCTCCCTCATCTCGCCGCCCAGGGTCAAAAGATCCGGGTTGACCAGAAGATGGTCCACGATTTTATCCGGTACATAGGTTGCAAAAACACCCTTGATAAATGCCCGGTCCCTTTGGGTGGCAATTTGAATAAAGATAACCAGGCCTGCGGACATAAACAGCACAAGCCCTGTGACGGTCACAACAGGGAAAAGTTTGAAATTGATAAATTGAAACCAGGTCAGCATTGCCACACCGCCAAGAAGGATCAGGGTCATTGCGTAAAGGGGCCAGGATGTCCTTACAAGTGAGGAAAGTCCTAAAAGAATCCCTATACCTGCCACAAGGAGCAGACATGGCATCTGTTCCCATTTGGTGTAAAAGGTGTTGGTTAATAATCCGTTGAGCATGGCGGCATGGGACACGATCAGGGGAACATTGTTTTCAAGGGGCGTGTTTCCCAAATCAGAGATGCCCACGGAGATATCGCCGATAAAAACAAAATTGCCTTCAAAAATATCAGCCAGGTTACCGGCAATGGTTTTATCTTTAAATTTTTGTACAAGCACATGGGATGGGATTTCTTCAAACCCCTTGGCCCAGGTCTCACAATAGGGGATGACGGCCAGCCCCTTATTGTCAATGGGAATGACCACATCCTTTTCCAGATAACTTTCTTCTAAAGCCGGGATGGTAATATGCCGTCCCCAAACCACAATTGCTTTTTCAAAAGGTACACCCGCATAGTCCAGAAACATGGATAAAGAAAGGGTGGGAAAAAAGCCTTCCTCTATTTTGATTATCATTGGCATGTGACGCAGCGCTCCGTCATTATCTGAATGGGCACTGATGTGTCCTGAGTTGAAAGCCGCTTTCGCAAAGGGATCATACTGCATCAGTGCCCGGGTGCCAAAGAAGGGCCGGCCGATGCCTTTTTGAACAGGTGCTTTTAAATATTGGGTCTGTAACATATGAAAGGTGTCTTGTTTTTCCCATTCAAAATCAGAGGGTGTTTTGGAAAAAGCGATACCAATGGGCAGATAGACGGATTGCGCATCTTCAATGGATCTGGCAAATGCCTGGTCTGCCTTAACGCTTGTGGGCATTGGAAAGAGGATATCATAGGCAATGGCCTGGACTGAAAGTTCTGTGAGGACATTGTTTATCTTTGATAAAAACAACCGGTCCAGATAATTTTTTTGGGTATAGGTATATGTAGTATCGGTGATGGTGACATATTTTATCTGGGGAAAGGATGAAGGTTTTGGTCCACGGCCTGCGGCAACAGCCTTTTTATAAAATTTGTCCTGGATTTTTAAATCAAAATCGCTGAAAACCGAATCCTGCATCAACAAGAAAAGACAGCCCAGCAGAATCAGGCTGCATGTGATTAAGAAAATTAGTTTTTGAAGTTTTTTACTTTTTAACTTTAAACTCATATTTTTTCACAATCATACCATTACCTGAAAAGATTTTAAGGTCTTTTAACACTGATTTAGTGGGGTCCGATGAAATGCCGCCCCGGACATTTCCGGCAATTGCAAAAGGAGCATCACTTTTTTCATTAAGTTTGATTTTGCTTTTCTGCTTCAGTTCCTGTTCTAATAAAGACCATTTTTCAATGGTGGGATTTGACTGAAAAATGGATTGGATTTCACTGATTCCCTTTGAACTGATAATTATGGCAAAGGTTTCGAAACTGCTTTTTCCATCTATCTGGTAATAGTCATTCACCGAAGGGAGCACCAGTGTAGAGCTTTTTATCTTTTGTTCCACCATACTTAAGAGAGACACAATGTTCTTGTCCGAGTAAATCACGTAGATGTACGAAGCCTTTTCCGGATGGATAACAATACGGATCAAATCCCCTGTTTTTAACCGGTCACGGGATTTAGCCAGTTTTAATTTTTCACCTGAACTGATTTGAATGCCGATTTTTGCCCGTATAAGCGAAGACTGGGCAAAACTGGTTCCGGAATTTAAAAAGAATAAAGATATGGTAACAAAGCAGATGAGCAGACCAAAAAGATAAGTTTTCATTTTGATTCCCCAAAGATAGGTTGAATGTTTTTTTAAGACTATTTGTGAATGAGGGATTTGTCAAGAAACAGGTGTGCAATGTTCAGGGCAATCGCATGTAACTTTTCCACATTAATGATTTCAAGCAGTTACGATTTAAAGGTAAACGCAACAAAAGTCTTTGCTTTGCATAAGGACCGTATATCATTTGTACCAAATGTTTTACGTAAGTGCCCGTTTACCCTGGGGCAATGTTGAGGTTTGGTGTGCAATCTTCAGGAGCCGGCCTGGTGTGTCTGCCCTTATGAAAAAGGAGGAGATAAAGAAAAAGGGGCGGACATCTATATCCGCCCCTATAATTATTTTACATATAATAGTTTTACAAGATTTGTTTTAAGAATAATTTGGTCCGGTCGTGATCCGGTGTTTGAAAGAAGTGTTCCGGAGTGCCTTCTTCCACAATCATTCCTTCGTCCATGAAAATAACACGGTCGCCCACTTCCTTTGCAAACCCCATCTCATGGGTAACACAGACCATGGTCATGCCTTCTTTTGCAAGTGTTTTCATTACATCCAGAACTTCACCGATCATTTCAGGGTCCAGTGCTGATGTGGGTTCGTCAAAGAGCATGATTTTCGGGTCCATGGCAAGGGCTCTTGCAATGGCAACCCGCTGCTGCTGCCCGCCGGAAAGGTTGGATGGATAGGCATTGGCCTTGTCTGCAATCCCCACTTTCTCCAGGAGCATCATGGTTTTGTCGTGACATGCCTTTTTGCCTCTTTTGCGAACTATGTTTTGAGAAAGGGAGACATTACCTATGACTGATTTATGGGGGAAAAGGTTAAAGGACTGGAAGACCATTCCCATTTCAGCTCTGATCTTGTTGATATTGGTTTTGGGATCAAATATATCCACACCATCCACCAAAATCTGGCCATAGTCTGCTGTTTCCAGACGGTTCAGGCATCTTAAAAAGGTACTTTTCCCTGATCCTGAGGGGCCTATCACCACGACTACTTCGCCTTTTTCTATCTTATTTGAGACATCCACAAGAGCTTTGACCTCATGGGGGACATAAAATGTTTTGTATATATTTTTGACATCAATCATTTGGCTGCTGTCCTCCTTTCCAGATATTGCACAAACATGGAAAGTGTGAAGGTCATAATCAGGTAGAGAATGGCACACACAAACCACAGCTCAAAGGTCTGGAGACTGGTTGTAATGCCTTCACGGGTGGCTTTTGTCAATTCCGTAATGGCAATCATGCCCAACAGGGAAGAGTCCTTGATCAGGTTGATAAACTGGCCGGCCAACGGCGGCAGGATGGTCTTCAGGGCCTGGGGCAGGACGATGTAATAGGTGCATTGGAAATAGGTCATGCCGCTGGAGCGGGCCGCTTCCACCTGCCCAGGGTGAATGGCCTCAATGCCGGCCCGGACAATCTCTACAACATAGGCACCGGTGAATACGGAGAGTGCAGCAACACCGTACCATTCCGGACTTAGCTTTTGAAAGCCGTTCATGATAAGAATTGAATTAAAGGTGGTTCCCAGAACAAAGTAAAAAATCATGATCTGGACCAGTAAAGGGGAGCCTCTGATAATTTCCACATAGGTGATGGCCGTCCATTTGAGAACAGGGGTGTCAGACACCCTTGCCACCCCTCCGATGATGCCGAGAAGAATTCCAAGAATGGTGGAAATAATACTTATTTTTAGGGTGACCCACACACCGATGCTCAAAAGGCCGGGCTTCCAGCCGCCTATATATTCGACTATTATATCACCAGGGAATACAAAATCGCCTTCACTGTAGTCAAATGAGCCCTGGGGAACCGTATAGGTTTTTTTACCATCTACGTCTGAAATGGTCAGGTCAAACATCTCTCCATTGGGTTTGATTTCATCCACTTCCCCTTCCACGTCTGCCGTAATGCTGATCGTCTCTTGATAAGCAAAATACTTGGGGATCTTGAACCATCGCCACTGATACTCAACCATGTAGGTCGCATAATACACTGTGCCGATGACAAACAACATGATTGCAACGAATCCTGCGATAGATAAAAAATAGGCTGTAGGATTGCTCAATCTTTGAATATTGGATATTTTTGATTCCATTGATCTTTCAATGCCTTAATTAAGTTCACATCTGTTCAAAAAAAAGCCGGCAAGGAAACAGCATCTTGCCGGCCATAAAATGTTACATCAGCAATGGCTACTCAACTTTGTCAAACCATTCTGTGCTCTTGAACCATTTGTTGTAAGATCTCTGCCATTTGCCATCCCCTTTGTACTGGCGGATGAAGTTGTTCAAAAAGTTCAGAAAATCAGGATCGCCTTTTCTGATAGCCATGGCAAGGGGTTCAAAAGTAAAGGGTTCGCTTAAGGCGATTGTTTTACCTGCCCCGTGCTGGGCTTGGATTTTTTCGATAAAGGGAAGGTCATAGATCAGAGCATCTGCATTGCCCTGGATAACTTCCATGGCTGCTTCTGCTTCTGCTTCAAAGGCTTTGTAGTTTGCCTTGGGGAGCATTTTTTTAGCAGCTTGCTCACCAGTGGTTCCCAGTCTTGAAACAATGACATATTTGGGATCGTTCAGGTCTTTGTAGGATTTGATTTTGCCTTCATGCCTTTTGTTGAGAAGAACGGCCTGGCCAACAACGATGTAAGGATCGCTGAAGTTTATGGCAAGGTTTCTTTCCTGGGTAATGGTCATTCCACCAATAAGGACATCAAATTTTTTCGTTGTCAGTGCCGGAATAATCCCATCCCATGCCAAATTGACAGGGACCCATTTCACGCCCATGGATTTTGCAAGCGCCTTGGCCATGTCAACGTCAAAACCCATGTATTCGCCTTTTTTGTTGGTCATTTCAAAAGGCTGGTACCCGGATTCAAAACCCACCCTAAGCTCTCCGCTTTTGACGATGGATTCAATGGTTGATTTTTTGGCCAGATTGATATCATCGGCAAAGGCCGGTGCAGATACGAAAAGAAACGCTAGCGCAAACAGTGAGATTAATACTTTTTTCATTCTCCCTCCTCCTGGTTAAAAGTTTGACCTAATTGGGGCAGCTTCCTGATGAAAGCAGCACCCTTTTAGTAAGTCATGATAAAAACTAAAAAAAACTATCAATAAGTGAGACTAATACTTAGCATAACCATTATAAATGGCAAGTTTTATTTGTATGGCTCATAATATTCCTTTGGACGTTGCTACCGAAATAGCGACTTATATGTATGTGACTGGAATGTCAACATAAAAAAACAGGTTGTGATATGACTTTTAAATGCAGATACAAATTTGACTTGGATGCTATATTTATCGTACGATGGCATTGTAAAGACAACATAAAATTTGCGCAGATGAAATGAAAAATACAACACCATTAAAACATAATATTAGAATTTTGGCGGTTTCCGACTATATTGACAAGATGCTCACCCAGCAGGTTGAAGATAAAACCTTAGATCCTGTGGACCTGATACTTTCCTGCGGCGATATGGAGCCGGAGTATCTTTCGTTTTTAAGGGACCGGCTTGACCGACCTCTTTATTATATCAAAGGGAATCATGATATCCGTTATAAAGCAGACAACCCCATGGGGTGCGCCAATATCCATTCCAAAATTGTCCGGTTTAAATCATTAAATATAATGGGACTTGAAGGTTCTATCTGGTACAATGGGGGGCAAAACCAGTACACGGATCAAATGATGAAAACAATTATAAAAAGGATGTGGTTTCCTATCTGGTGGAAAGGCGGTATTCACATTGTCATCACCCATGCACCCCCTCGTCATATTCACGACCGTGAAGACCGGTGCCATATGGGGTTTGACAGCTTTAAAAAATTAATTAAGAAACGAAAACCCCAGTATTTGATTCATGGCCACATCCATGGTGAGTTTGAAAATATGGAACAAAGATCTACAGTATTTGATGCCACAAAGGTAATTAATACATGTGGGTACAGCATATTAGAGGTGTAAATATCATGTCATTTTTTAAAAGTCTTTTTACTTCG
>JAAEMC010000521.1 GCA_024225895.1 Desulfobacteraceae bacterium
CCGATCTCCGGCAAGGGCTTTTCTGATTTTCAAAGCATCCACATTTTTTCCGGTAAGAAGATTCATTGCGCCATCTTTTTGTTCTGTTTTCAGCTTTTCGTATAGATGTTCCCCAAATGCCATTCGAACCCGCTTTGTTGAGCTGTTATTTGCAGTTTCCAGAACATGAAGAACAACAATATTTGCATCATAAAAGGCAGCCATGGTTGCAGTATGTTCGAAAACTTCACCCATTTCCACGGACAACTCAGAGGCAAAGAGAATATTTTTAATTGTTTTTGCCATTTATACGACTCCCATTAAAATCAACTTCACAGTATCATAAGTATTGGTTTTTAAATTGCAAGGGATGAATCTGTTTCCAAATAAAAAAGATTGTTTGTCATGTAAACAGACAAACAGTTGGAATGCTGCGTTAAAAAAGAAAAGAGCCGAAAACTGATTTTCGACTCTTTTCTTTTTTATAAAAAAACTGCTTGTATGGTAAGGTTATTTTTTTTCTTTTTTGCCTGCGTCTGCCATCATTTTCAGCATAGTGTATTTATCTGAAACTTCTCCGTCAATCTTTAATCTCAGTCGTTTGGATTCTTCTGGAAAGCTCTTTTCCAATGCCGCAAAACGAGTTTCACCGCTTAAAAATTCCTGAAGCGTTCCATCCGGTGCTTTTGAATCCAGGGAGAAAGGATTTTTTCCTTTTTCTATCAGAGTTGGGTTATATCTGAATAATGGCCAGTAGCCGGATTCAACCGCAAGCTTGCCTTCCAGCTGTGATTTACCCATACCTTTTCTGATTCCCTGATTAATGCATGGTGCGTAACAGATAATCAAAGAGGGCCCGGGGTAATTTTCCGCTTCGATGATGGCTTTCATGGTCTGATTCTTGTTGGCGCCCATGGAAATGGAAGCCACATAAATATAACCATAGCTCATCATCATCCTGCCAAGATCCTTTTTTCCAATCTTTTTACCGGATGCTGCATACTTTGCAATGGCACCTGTGGGTGTTGCCTTGGAGGACTGACCGCCTGTATTGGAGTATACTTCTGTGTCCATCACCAAAATGTTGATATCCTCGCCGGATGCCAGGACATGATCAAGACCACCAAAACCGATATCATAAGCCCAGCCGTCACCACCAAAGATCCAATGGGATTTTTTAACAAATATATCTTTTTCATCATAGATCTCTTTTAAAAGTCCCTCTTTTTCATCTTTTAAAAGGACTTTCAGGGCCATACTATATTTTTTGGATTCCTGGGCATCATCCTTTCCGGCCAGCCATCCTTTTATGGCTTTTTTTATTTTTGCAGATGCACCGGCTTCAAGGGCTTGTTCCATTTTGGATGCTAAAGCTTGCCGCCGGGTATTGGTGGCCAGCATCATGCCATAGCCGTATTCTGCAGCATCCTCAAACAAGGAGCTGGCCCAGGCAGGACCTTCTCCGTCTGCATTGGTACAATAGGGAGTAGAAGGCGCTGAACCGCCCCAGATAGAGGAACACCCTGTTGCATTGGCAATGGTCATCCTTTCACCAAAAAGCTGGGTAATAACTTTTACATAAGGGGTTTCACCGCATCCGGCACAAGCGCCTGAGAATTCAAGAAGGGGCTGGAACAATTGGCTGCCCTTAACGGTTTCTCTTTTAAGTATGTCTGTTTTAAAGCAAATGGTTTCAGAAAACGGATGGTTTGCTTTTTCAGCCAGCACCTGGGAAGCAATGGGCCGCATTTCAAGGGCTGGTTTCTTGGCTGGACAAATATCGGCACAGTTGCCGCAGCCCTGGCAATCCAAAGGATTGACCTGGATTCTGAATTTATAATCTTCCATGCCCTTTCCCTTACCCTTAATTGTACCAAAGGATTTTGGTGCGCCTTTGAGCTCAGCATCTGTTGCAACAATGGGAATAATGGCTGCATGGGGACAGACAAAGGAGCACTGGTTGCACTGAATACAGTTTTTTGCTATCCATTCCGGAACCTCAATGGCTACCCCGCGTTTTTCATAATGGGCCGTTCCCTGCTCAAAAACACCATCCGGTGTAAATACACTGACCGGAAGATCATCGCCCAGCTGTGAGTTGATCTTTCTCATAACATTGTCTACAAACGGTGTGGCTTTTGGAGCTTCTACTACTTCACTGACAGCATCTTTCCATTTTTTAGGTACCTTAACCTTTTTCAGGTTGTCCAGGGTGTGGTCCACAGCTTCAATGTTCATGGAAACGATCTTGTCACCCTTTTTGCCGAACATCACCTGGATATCTTCTTTCAACAGAGCGATGGCCTGGTCCACGGGAAGCACATTTGCCAGTTTAAAAAAGCAGGTCTGCATGATCATGTTAATCCGGGCGCCCAAACCCACCTTGGCTGCAATATCCACTGCATCAATATTATAAAATTTCAGTTTCTTATCATAAATGGTTTTTCTCACATCGCCCGGGATATTTTTTTCCATGTCTTTTAGGGACCATTTGGAATTTAAAAGAAAGGTACCGCCTTCCTTTATGCCTTGCAACACATCATAAATCTCCACATAATTGGGTTTGTGACAGGCCACGAAATCAGGGTTTTCAATAAGATAGGTAGATTTAATAGGTACATCACCAAACCGAAGATGCGACACTGTCAAACCGCCTGATTTTTTTGAATCATAGGCAAAATAACCCTGGGCATATTTGTCTGTATTATCGCCAATAATTTTGATGGCACTCTGGTTTGCACCAACGGTTCCATCTGATCCCAGGCCCCAGAATTTTGCAGCAATGGTTCCTTCTGGTGCGGAATCAAACCCTTTTTCAACATTCAGCGATGTATGGGTGACATCATCCACTATCCCCACAGTAAAATGATTCTTGGGTTTCATGGATTTCATGTTGTCAAAAACAGCTTTGATCATGGAGGGGTTGAAATCTTTGGAGGAAAGTCCGAAACGGCCACCCACTATTTTGGGGCCTTCACCATTTTCCATAAAAGCGGTGCAGACATCTGTATAAAGGGGGTCGCCCAATGCACCGGGTTCTTTGGTTCTGTCTAGAACCGTCAAGGTTTCACAGGTAGAGGGGATCGCAGCCAAAAAGCTTTCCGAATCAAAAGGCCTGTATAATCTGGCTTTAACAAGGCCGAGCCTTTCACCTTCGCGGTTTAGCTTGTTGATGGATTCTTCAATGGCTTCGCAGCCAGACCCCATGGCTATAATGACGCGGTCTGCTTCAGGGTCTCCCACATAATCAAACAGATTATAGGTTCTACCGGTGAGTTCACCAACTTTTTTCATTGAGTCTTTTACAATACCTGCAACCTTTAAATAATATGAATTGGCTGCCTCCCTGCCTTGAAAATAAATGTCCGGGTTTTGGGCTG
Organism: Desulfobacteraceae bacterium; assembly: GCA_024225895.1. Lineage (GTDB taxonomy): Bacteria > Desulfobacterota > Desulfobacteria > Desulfobacterales > Desulfobacteraceae > JAAEMC01. Next base: position 3,360 of record JAAEMC010000521.1, read on the forward strand.
TACCCCTTGTATCAGGATGTTCCGGGTTGATGGCCCGGGATTTAAACTCACGGTATTTGTCAAAATTAAACAATGATGCCATTTCATCATATTCGATCATCTCGATTTTCTGGATTTCATGGGAGGTTCTAAACCCGTCATAAAAGTGAAGAAACGGTACCCGTGCTTCAACAGTGGCAAGGTGAGCAACCAAAGCAAGGTCCTGTGCTTCCTGGACCGAATTGGATGCGAGCATGGCAAAGCCGGTCTGGCGTGCTGCCATTACATCCTGGTGATCACCAAAGATAGAAAGAGCATGGGCTGAAACAGAACGGGCAGTCACATGAAAGACACTGGGTAATAGCTCGCCTGAAATTTTATACATATTCGGAACCTTGAGCAAAAGCCCCTGGGATGCCGTAAAAGTGCTGGTAATGGCGCCTGCAGCAAGGGAGCCGTGTACTGCTCCGGCTGCGCCGGCTTCTGACTGCATCTGTTTTATCTTCACTACCTGGCCGAATATATTCTTTCTTCCTTTTGAAGCCCAGGTGTCTGCGATTTCTCCCAGAGGGCTCGAAGGTGTAATAGGATATATTGCTGCAACTTCACTCATGGCATAGGCCACGTGAGTCGCTGCTGTATTTCCGTCAATGGTTTGCATTCTCTTGGTCATAAATTTCACCTCATTATATTTTTATTGGAACAAATAAAGCCGATTAACCTTCAGTTCATATAATAAATATTAAA
>JAAEMC010000522.1 GCA_024225895.1 Desulfobacteraceae bacterium
TTCTTTCTGCAGGTTATGACTTGGAAGTTCCCAAGGGCACCTTTTATCTTTTCCCCAAATCCCCTGTCAGCGATGATGTGAAATTTGTACAACTCCTCCAGGAGGAACTGATACTGGCGGTTCCGGGAAGCGGCTTTGGCGGACCTGGTTTCTTCAGACTGGCCTTTTGCGTTGAAGATGATACCATTAAAAATGCAATGCCGGCTTTTAAGCGGGTGCTGGATAAATTATAATTTAAAAATTGTAACAAAATGATTTTTAAAGGTCTGCTGGTTTAAAAACTTGTGGACCTTTAAGGCGTGGAGAAGTTTATATATGCATGAGATGGGCATTGCAGAACAACTGGCGCAGATTGCCATTGATTCGATTCCGGCGGATATTGAAAACCCCAAGGTTGAAATCGTGAATTTGAGAATAGGAAAAATGGCTGCGATAGTGGAACACAGCTTGACATTCTGTTTTGAAATCATTGTAAAGGATACGCCCTTGGAGGGGGCCCGGCTTGAAATTGATTTTGTACCCGTCATGGTACATTGCACTGGATGTGACAATGAGTGGGAAGTGGAAGGTCCTGTATTCCAATGCCCTAATTGCAAAGAAGGGAAGGTTGAGATGCTGTCCGGCAGGGAGATTCAAATTACTTCCATTGAGCTGGTATAAAAAGTGGTTATCTTTAGATAATCCGCTTTTGTTAAATTTTAATTATGGTTGAAGGAAACTTATTTTAAATGGAAATAAATATTCAAAAAAATGTATTGGAAGCCAATGAAACAGAGGCAGATAGAAACCGTAAATATTTTAACGAAAATAATGTCTTTGTATTGAACATGATGTCATCGCCGGGATCGGGAAAGACAGAAACCCTTTGTAAAACATTGACCAAACTGGCACCTAAGATTCGGGTCGGAGTGCTTGTAGGTGATATTTGCACCACCAATGATGCCGACAGGCTGGCAGTAACAGGTGCCAAGGTTCTTCAAATCAATACAGATCAGTTTGGCGGGGATTGCCATCTGGCTGCCCATGTTGTTGAAAAATATGCCTTGGAACTGGGATGTGAGGATCTGGATCTTTTGATTGTTGAAAATATCGGCAACTTGGTCTGCCCGGCTGAATTTGATATCGGGGAGGATGCAAAGGCTGTAATGCTCAGTGTTACCGAGGGAGAAGACAAACCCTTAAAGTACCCGGTGATCTTCCAGGTTGCAGATATCGCTATTTTAAATAAAATTGATTTATTACCGTATCTTGATTTTGACGCAGGACTTGCAGTGGAGAATATGAAAAAGGTGCATCCGCAAATACCGGTTTTTGAAATTGCCGCAAAAACAGAAGAAGGGCTGGAACCCTGGATTCAATGGCTCAAAGAGAAGGTCGCTCAAAAAATAGGCAGGAAATAAAGATAAACAAGCAAAAATGGGGGAGCGGATATGGATAAAAAAAAGGCTGCGTTCGCAGGATCCTGGTACCCTGCAACGCCAGGAGAATGTGAAGAACAGATTCAAACCTTCATCCATGAGAAACAAGGCATCTTGGATGGCAGTTTTGCCGGAGGAATTGTTCCACATGCCGGCTGGTATTATTCGGGCTCCATTGCCTGCCGTGTGATTGGTTCTTTAAAATCGCAAACCAAAATTGACACGGTGGTTCTGTTAGGAGCTCATATGCATCCACAATCAGAGCCGTTTATTCTAACACATGGGGTATGTGAAACTCCATTGGGTGATCTTATGGTGGATGAAGAACTGGTCTCCCATATCACGGATGGCATCAGCATCCGGAAAAGGGATCCAATGCGCTTCCCTGATGAAAATACCCTTGAACTTCAATATCCATTTGTAAAGTATTTTTTTCCGGATGCAATGATTGTCAGCGCTGGAGTGGCCCCTTCAAATTTTGCATCCATTATTGCCCATACCATTGTGGAATCAGCCCAAAAGCTGTCCCGCAAAATTGTTGTAGTAGGTTCTACGGACATGACCCATTACGGATCCAATTTCGGGTTTACTCCTGCCGGAACCGGTGAAAAAGCAGTGGATTGGGTGAAAAATGAAAATGATAAAAATGCCATAGATGTCATGCTGGAAATGGATGATGCAGCGATTATTTCCCAGGGCCTGGACCATAAAAATATGTGTTGTGCCGGTGCGGCTGCAGCAACGGCTGCTGCCTGTAAAAAAATGGGCGCAGCCAAGGCAATGACACTTGACTACGCCACAAGCTACGAAAAATCTGCTTCAGAAAGCTTTGTCGGATATTCGGGTATTCTTTATTCTTTGTCCTGAATAAAGGCGATGGCTTTTTTGATCCGTTGCACGGTTTTTTCCTTGCCCAAAGCCAACAACATCTCAAAGATACCGGGGCTTACCGTTGTCCCTGTGACTGCTACCCTTAACGGCTGGGCAATCTTCCCGAATTTAAGTCCGGTTTGCTCCATAATATTTTTAAAGACATCTTCAAGGTTTTTTTCTGAAAAATCATCCAATGCCTCAATGTCATCTGCCGATTGGCTGAGCATCTGGGCAATTTCAGGCTTAAGGAATTTATTGGCCGCCTTTTCATCAA
>JAAEMC010000523.1 GCA_024225895.1 Desulfobacteraceae bacterium
ACATTTTGAATATGGGCATCCACCCGGTTAACCAAGGTGTGATAATTTACAAAAAGTGATTCAATCTGAGGGGAATTCACAATACCGCCTAAATACTCACAGGTTTCCATAATCCCTTGTCACACCATATCCTTGAAAAGTCCTTTCCCGGTGGAAGAACCTTGTCAGAAAAGTGGTCGGTATCAACATCTTCATCAGTGCCGCACATGGGATCCCAGGGTTCAAGAATCACAGGGCCGTTTTTTGAAAGGACCAGCCTGGGGGCAATGGGTGCTCCAAAGACGGCTGTTTTTATATAGTCTTTCAAGGAATTAACATCGCCATATTTTAATAATTGGGTAAGGGTGACAACTGTTGGGGGACTTAAAGGGATTTTTCCGGCAAGATTAAGTTCAAGAGCTTCCATGGGGGGCAGCCATATACCGTGCGTGGTTTCTTTATTATCCACCTCACATTCCTGGCCTTCGGGCATTAAGGCTATATAAAACCGGGTGTCAAACCTTTTTTTCATAAGCATGGGAGTTATCCAGTGGGACCAGGGTGCCAGGCTGGATATTTTCAATATGAAGTTTTTTTCAATGACCTTTTCATTGAACCATCCAGGTGTCTGATCCTGTTGCAGCCGGTACTGGTTCATCTCATTAAAATCGGTATTGATTGTTTCCCGGTTTTTTGCAAAGAAGACACCTGCTTCTTCAAGGGTTTCCCGTATTGCGGCAATACCGAATGCCGCGGCGTCTTCATCATCTGATCCTTGCCCCAACTGCTGTTGAACCTCTCTAACGTCAATATCAACGTGGTCAGCCAATAATTTGGGGTCGTGATCTTCTTGGTCCACCACCCCGCCAGGGAAAACATAAAGTCCTCCCATGAATCCTGATTTGGTATTTCTTTTTAAGAGATAAACTTCAATTTTTTTTTGGTGATCTTTAATCAGGATAACGGTTGCAGCCGGCCTTAAAGCGGGAGTGGAAGGTATGCTTTCGGTCATATGATTTCTCTTTGATATTTTAGGTTAACTTAAAGATGGTTGAGTATATAGTTGCCCAACAATACATGTCAATAGAGGCGGTCTATTTACTTAGTGCAAAACTTGTCCCGGTATTCCCTGGGGGAGAGTGCCACATATTTTTTAAAAAGGCGTCGGAAAGTAGATGAATCCTCATATCCCACCTTCCGGGTAATTTCATTGATATTCATATTGGTTCTTTCCAGCATTTTTTTTGCAGATTCCACCCTGATTTTTTGCAAATAGGTTAAAGGAGTCTCACAGGTGGCCTTTTTAAACCGTCGTTTAAAGTGTCTGGGACTGATCCCCACATAGGCGGCAGCATCTGAAATGGTGATGCTGCGAAAGTAGTTGGCATCCATCCAATGCTGGGCTTTGGCAATCTGGCGGTCCTGGTGAAAGCTGTCCAGATCAAATACAGTATAGGGCATCTGGCTGTTCCGGTTGGGATCAATTAGCATGGATTTTGCTGTCAGTGCCGCCAATTCCTTGGAGCCGAATTTTTCAATCAGGTAGAGTGCCAGGCTGAAAAGGGCGGTAGCCGCGCCGGAGCAAATCACCCCATCTGCTTCAGTGATCAGTTTTTCCGGTTTGACAATTACCTTTGGAAACTGCTTTTTTAAGGATTTTGTAAATTG
>JAAEMC010000524.1 GCA_024225895.1 Desulfobacteraceae bacterium
AGCAATTTGCCTTGCGGCCCCATTGCCTTTTTTATATTGGTGAGAATGCTTTTACAGGCTTTATCCGGCCAGTCATGCAGGATATGTGATAGGATATAGGCGTCACTGCCTTGAGGGATAGATTTAAAAAAATCGCATTCAAGTGCCTGGCATCTTTTTTTAAGATTATTTTTACAAATTGATTTTTTAAGGCCCGGCATTACTTCAGGCAATTCCGCGACCTTTCCTTTTAAAGCAGGGTGCTTTTCAAGGATTGCAAACATAAGGGAGCCAATACCGCCGCCCACATCGGTAATGCTTTTAAATATTGAAAAGTCATAGATATCTAAAATAGCCTTATGGGTAAACCCGGCTTTAAAAGCATTGGCATCATGGAAAATATCGGCGTCTGTTTTATGAGTATCAAACCAGTCAAACACCGGCATATCATGAAGATGCTCAAATGCGGATTTTCCAGTCTGGACGCTGTAAAGTAAATTATCCCACATGGCATCATGCCAGGACGAATGAAACAATAATGCAGCAGGTTTGAGTTTGTCTTTAACCAGGCACAGGCTCATGGGCGTGTTAACAAAGGTTTTATTCTCTTTTTCTTCAAAAATACCCAATGCAGATAACGCCCGCATCAATCGGTACAAGGAATCCGGATGTGTCTTTGTCCTTTTTGCGATTTGGTGAATATCCATTTTGGAATCTTTAATGATCTCGGCAATATCGAGTTTCGCAGCAGCATGTATGGGTTTGCTAATCCATTTTCCAAGGATAAACTGCATCATTTGGTGTTCAGGAACCGGGGGGTTCGCTTTCATTTTAATACTCCTTTGTATTTAAATTAATAATAAGGTAATGGTCGAAAATTCTGGGGATTGATAAGGATAGAAATGGAAAAGATTTTCTCTGTGAGTTAAAAAGAGGTGGGTTATCGTTTGAAAGGATTAAAAGAGGTGTCTACAAAACTATTTATATACAAAAGAAATTATAAAGTCAAATTTATAACTAGGGTAAACGCTTGTAATACTATCATGAATTTTAATTTTATTAATTTACGGAAACCGTAAAACATTTGGTACAAATGCTTTGGTACTTACGTAAATCAAAGACTTTTGTTGCGTTTACCTTTAAATCGTAACTGCTTGAAATCATTAATGTGGAAAAGTTACATGCGATTGCCCTGCCATCATCCACCATCAAGGTGCCAGGGATGTGCCTTTTATTCTGTTATTGTGGCATGTTGTGGAATTCGATGGTGGATTTGTTTTTAAGTGATTCCATTTAATTAGATTGTTTTTCGAAATCGTATTTTTTGAGAATCACTATATCTCATAAAATGGTATCAGCTCCGGGCAAAATCCTCAAGGGCACTGCCTTCGAGCCGGTATTGAACCGATTCTTTGAGGGACTTTGCTCCGCAGGACAGGTAAAAATCAATGGCTGGCTGGTTCCAGTCCAGAGCTGTCCAATCCAGGCGGCCGCAATTGTTATCCAAGGCAATTTTTGCAAGATTGTGGAATAAGGCCTTGCCTGCACCCAATTTCCGGAATTCAGATAAAATATATAAATCTTCCAGGTAAATCCCGCTCTTACCCTGCCAGGTAGAATAATTAAAGAAATATACCGCAAAACCAACGGGTTGGCCGGCTTTCTCGCATATCAGGGCATGGGTGGTTGTATTTTGACTGAAAATTGTTGTTTCATAATCTTCAACTGTGGCTGTCACCTTATGGGGGGCTTTGACGAATTTGGCCAGTTCTTTGACAAAATAAAGGATCAGTCCGGCATCTTCAATTTTGGCATCTCTGATGGTTAAAGCGGTTGTCATAATAATTTTCCAAATAATAAAATAACGTATGGTAATCGCCAGAAACCAAATGGTTCATAAATTATAGGACTTAAGTCAAACGGAATATATTTATGGCATTTGGTATAGCTGTTCCAATAAACGATTGCTTTTGATTCTTAGATAGATGCGCTGATAATACGCAACCCATCCAGAGTCAGGGACTGCTCGACTTTTTCAATAGTTTCAGACAAGTCGGCAATAAGCGGGGCAAGACCTCCTGTTGCAAGTATCTTTGGAAGTGAATCCATTTCTTTTTTCATCCGTGAAACCATTCCGTCCACCATGGAAGCATTCCCGTGAATAATTCCTGATTTGATACTTTCAATGGTATCTTTGCCAATAATTCTTTTTGGGGCCTGGAATATTTCCACCCTGGGAAGTCTCGATGCTTTATGGAATAATGCTTCCGAGGAAATCATAATACCGGGCACAATGGCGCCACCGAGATACTCTCCTTTTTGGGATATAACATCAAAGGTCGTGGCCGTGCCAAAGTCAATAATGATCATGGCACATTTATATTTAGCATATGCGGCTACGCTGTTTACAATTCTATCCGGTCCCACCTCAGCTGGATTGTTATAAAGAATGGGCATTAGTTTTTTAACGGAATCAGGATGTATCCACACGGGTGAAAGCTGCAGATATTTTTCGCAGAATGCATTTAAAATGGGCACGGAAGCCGGCACAACAGAGGAAATAACTACTTTTGTAATCTGGGAGGTATCCACTTTCTTAGCTGAAAAAAGAGCATTGGCAAGCACATTGAATTCATCGGCAGTAGTATCCCGCACCGTCCGAATCCGCCAGTCCTCTTTTAGTACATCCCCTTCATAAACGCCGATTACAGAATTGGTGTTCCCCACATCAATCACAAGAAGCATTCATTTCTCCTTTTTTTATGTAATGGTAAGTTCTTATTCAATTTTTACGGTAAATACCTTTGGGTCTGCCTGGGTCATGATCAAATCAACCGGAATGTTAATATAGGCATGCCGGGCATATACCCCTGGTTTCAAGCCCTCTTCAATATTCATGAATGCATATACCTTGTCAATAACTTCCTTGTTGCTCACTACATCAAAGGGCCCCTTGATTTCAATGGTGATTGCAGGGGGCACAATACTAATTTTTGACGGGGCATTTATAAGCTGGACCGGAATTTTTTCAAGGGTTCTAGTGATAAGCTGCTGCTTGACCGGAACTGTGACAATAATAATACCATCAGAGGAAACAACCGCCAGGGAGGAATCAATGTCAATGGGCACCTTTTTCTTAAAGTCCTCATCGGCGTTGGTCAGATCCACTGGTTTGGTTTTGACTTCCTGAATGGAGTTGAGCACCGGTTCTGCCCCTGTCAGAGAAATTCTATTGGGTTTACACGCAGCTTGAAGTGCAATAAACCCTTTGGAGGGGTCTCCGGTGTAAGGCACGGTAATATTGAATTGGCGGGTGATCTTTTTTTCGAGCTGAACCCCTAGGTAAGAAGGTGTAAAACTTAAAATTTTTATTTGGGGACCCAAAGGGATTCGGGCCTTGGTAACCGGTATCAAATAGGCACCGGGTTCAACGGATTCTGATGCACCGGCCGGATCAAATTCAAGGTCTGTGTATAGATCGACTGTATAATTTATGTTTTCTTTGGTAATCAGGTCAATGAGTTCCTGATCACCTTGTATCCTGATTTCGAGCTTGTCTGAATAGTATGAGGTTAAGACCAGGCCATTGGGAACAGAAGAGAATTTAACAGGGATAAGGATATCGGTCTCCACCGGTTCGGCAGTACAGCCGTATAGAGAGAAAAGAAAAAAAACGCACAAAAGCCGTAACAGATAATTGGTGTTGTGCCGGCGGATATTAGGCATTCCTGATTGAATCGATTATTCGGGTCAACGGGCTGACCTGTTCGACATCATGGACCCTGACAATATGAGCCCCTTTGAAAAGGCAAGCCGAAACTGCTGCAAGGGTCCCATACTCTGTTTTTTTGCTATCAGGTCTGATGGGTTTTTTTTCATCATCAGTGAGAATGTTCTGGATAAATGATTTTCTTGAAGGTCCCATGAGTACCGGGTATCCAAGGGCGGTCAATTTTTCAAGGTGGTTGATCAAAACCAGGTTGTGCTCCACGGTTTTTCCAAATCCAATACCCGGATCCAGGATGATGTTTTCTTTTGATATGCCCTTGTTTATTGCAAATAGTGCCCTGGAGTTCAAGTAATCGGTGATTTCAAGCATGAGATCATCATAATCCGGATTGATCTGCATGGTTTCAGGGGTGCCTTTCATGTGCATGAGAATGACCGGGGCATTTCTTTGGGCTGCCAAGTCTGCCATGGAAGGATCTTTTTCAAAAGCACTGATGTCATTGATAATGGAAGCACCGGCATCCAAAGCAGCACTTGCCACTTCAGACTTGACCGTATCAATGGAAATGGGAACGTCTATCTTTCTAACAAGCTTTTCAATCACGGGGATGACCCTTGAAAGTTCTTTTTCAACACTGACAGGTGTTGAAAAAGGGCGGGAGGACTCACCACCGATATCCAGTATATGTGCACCATCCCGGATCAATTTGAGACCCTGTTCCACCGCAGTGTCGACTGTATTGAATTTGCCGCCGTCAGAAAAGGAATCCGGGGTAGTATTTAAAATTCCCATGATACAGGAGCAGGACCCAAGTTTTAAACGAAACCGGTCAAATTCAAGGACAAATTCAGGCATGCTTATTCCTTGTCCTGGTTCTTGGGTGGTTCATCGAAAGATTGGCTGTCATTTTCATCCTGGGATGAATCATCCACTTCATCCTCGTCCTCATTGTCAAGGATTTCAAAAGAGTCTTCCCCTAAGGGTTCTTCACCCTGTTCATGGGTAACATTGGGTTCATCTTGTGCCTTCTTTGGCTCTGAGGGCTCATTCTTTTTTCCGAAAAAATCAAAGTCAGGGCGCAGGCTTTGGATCAGGTCATCCAGTTCAGGTCCCATGACAGTCTCTTTTTCGATGAGCAGGTCTGTCAACTTGTGGAGAATATCTATATTTTCTTTCAGGATATTTTGGGCTGAGGTAAAAGCTCTGTCAATTATCAGGGCAACTTCCCCGTCAATTTTTTTGGCGGTTTCCTCGGAATAACTTTTGGCTTGCGTCATTTCCCTGCCAATAAAGATATTATCATCGCTTTCTTCATAGGAAAGCAGGGCAAGATTGTCACTCATCCCAAATGTGCGAACCATGCGATTTGCCAGTTTGGTTGCCTGCTTGATATCATTGGCAGCACCGGTGCTGATTCGGTTAAAGATGATTTGTTCAGCCACACGACCTCCAAAGGCAATGGCCAGTTCGTTTTCAAGCTGATCCTTGTATTTGAAATCCCCTTCTTCGGGTAAGAACCAGGTAACACCTGCGGCCCTGCCCCTTGGAATGATGGTGATTTTATTCACCGCATCGGTATTAGGGAGGAACCTGGCCACAAGGGCATGACCGCCTTCATGGTATGCGGTTGTTTTCTTTTCCTCCTCCTTGATGACTTTTGATTTTCTTTCCAGCCCCATGTAGACTTTGTCTTTTGAATCTTCAAAATCCTGCATGGTCAACTTTTCATGATCTCTTTTTGCTGCCAGAAGCGCGGCTTCATTTACCAGGTTTTCAAGGTCGGCACCTGAAAAACCGGGAGTACCTTTGGCAAGAATTACAGGATCAACATCATCACCTAAGGGTGTTTTTTTCATGTGAACCCGTAAAATACCTTCCCTGCCTTTGATATCCGGCATGTCGACCACAACCTGGCGGTCAAACCTGCCCGGTCTGAGCAATGCCGGGTCCAGGACATCGGCCCTGTTGGTGGCTGCCATTAGGATGACGCCTTCATTGGATTCAAATCCGTCCATTTCCACCAGAAGCTGGTTCAAGGTCTGTTCACGTTCGTCATGTCCGCCGCCCAGCCCTGCTCCTCTCTGTCTTCCCACAGCATCAATTTCATCAATAAATATAATACAGGGTGCGTTTTTCTTTCCTTGGGCAAAAAGATCTCTTACTCTGGAAGCGCCCACGCCCACGAACATTTCAACAAAGTCGGAACCGGAAATAGTGAAAAAAGGAACCCCTGCTTCACCAGCTACTGCCCGCGACAACAAGGTTTTGCCCGTACCGGGGTTTCCCACAAGAAGAACCCCTTTTGGTATGCGGCCGCCCAATCTTGTAAACTTATCTGGTTTTTTTAAAAACTCAACCACTTCAGTGAGTTCTTCTTTGGCTTCATCTATTCCCTCAACATTGGCAAAGGTCACTTTTTCCCCTTTGTCGTCCATGAGTCTTGCACGGCTTTTCCCGAATGACAGTGCTTTTCCTCCGCCGGCACCGCCCTGCATCTGGCGCATGAAAAAGATCCATACCCCGATTAGGACAATCATGGGAAGCCAGGAAACCACTATGGACATGAACCATGAAGATTCTGCAGGCGGTTTTGCCTTGATGGCCACACCATTGGTCCTTAAGAATTTAATGAGATCTCCGTCATTGGGAGCAAAACTCTTGAACCTTGCACCACTTCCGTCCTGCATCAAAAGTTCCTGACCCTGGATCACCACGCTTTGGATTTTTCCATCCTCGACCATGGCCAGAAATTCGGAATATCCAATATCCACCTGCCCCCCGGCCTGCTGCTGGTTAAAGATATTGTACAGCATGACCATCATCAGGATAATGACCAGCCAAAGAGAAATATTTTTGTAAAATTGGTTCAAGGCTCTTCCTTTCTTGAAAACGTTTTTAACCCTAGTATTTTAACCTCATATTTATGACTATTTCAATAATAAACATGAATTCGCAATATACAAGGAGTGAGGAATAGAATAATTCAGCCGTAAATAAGGGCCTGTTTCTTCTTTAAAAACAGGCCCTTATTTTATTTTTGAAAGTATTTTACCGGTTGTTAGGAAAAATCATATCCCCTTTCCCCAAGCAATGCCTGATCCATACCAATATATTCCTCTTCCTGGCTTAATCTGAATCCAATTGCCGGTTCACCGGCTGCAAAGGCAGTTGCGGGCAATTTGGTGAGTGATAGAATAACAACAAGAGTTCTTTCTTCTAATATTTTTGTAATTAGTCTTGCATGATATCACTGAGTATCTGGTATTAAGAGGAGGCGTCTTAATTAGCCCGAATATTTCATGAATCGAGTTTGTTTTAGCTGCAAGTTGCAGGGCATGCTGCTGTAATCATTTACCGCAAATGCCCTGCAACGCAGCAGATGAGACAAAATCGGTTCGCTTAGAAAGGTGAGGTTTCGGCCATTTCTTTTAAAAGACACCTTGTCTTTCTAATTTGCTTGAAAATTCCAATGTAATTAATTGTAATCATAACGTTTTTAAAAAATTTAGTTAAAACCTCATGAAATATTCGGATTAGTGGCTGGAACGGTCAAGATCCCTTAAGGGTATGGCTTCCTTTCTAAAGCATAAAAACCGCCTTGTCTTGAGTACGCGGATCTGCCCGGGAAGATCCAGGCTTTTTCCTGTTTCCGATGTGCTGGCAAGATGGATAATGTCTTGGATATGCCGCAAGGTGATTCGTCTTAAATCACCTTTTATCGTAAAAATAGCTTTTCTGGCCATCCGTTGTTTCATTGAGATGTGAAGTTCATTAAACTGGTCCAGCATAAGTTCTATTAGATCATCTTTCCGGTGCTTTAGAACATCCTTAAAAGCAAGAGATGTATGCTTTTCTAAAAACAGGTTTTCCTGACTTAAGATTTGGCTGGTCCGGTTGAGGCAATCCCGGATTTCCGGGTTGTAGTCGTTTTCCAGCAATGGGAGAAGCTGGTTTCTGATTTTATTTCTTAAGAAAGCCGGATCTTCATTGGATGAATCCACAACAAAATTCTGGTTCTGCCGGTCTAAAAAATCCATTACCTGTGAACGGGTTATATGAATCATGGGCCGGATAAAGAGATTATTCCTTTGGGGCGGGATACCGGAAAGACCCTTGAGACCTGCACCCCTTAAAAGATTCATGAGCACAAGCTCCGCATTGTCATCCCGGGTATGGCCGGTGGCGATTTTGGTAAATCCATGGGAGCAAGCTGTTTGACTGAAAAATTCGTATCTGGCGTTTCTGCCTGCTTCTTCAAGAGACAAGCCTTTTTCTTTGGACCAGGATTTGATATCTCTTGTTTCCAAATAAAATGGCAGGTTAAGTTTTTGTGCCAGATTTTTGACAAAATCTTGATCCCTCTGGGATTCAGCACCCCGAAGCTCATGATTCAGGTGGGCAATCCCAAAGGTTAACTCATACTCATCCTTAATCAACAAGAGTCCCCGGACCAGGGCAACAGAGTCTGGACCACCGGACACAGCAATCAGAATCGCCTCCTTTTTTTGAATCATGTTAAATTGGGAAATGGTCTCCTTCAAAATATCGAGAAACCCGGCAGATTGTTGTTTGGTCCGCGTCATGGTTTAGCAGGCAAAAAGGGGCAGGCTGGAAGGAGTCATTATTCCCGCCTGGATGCCTTTTTTCAAAAAGGTTTGAATGGCAGCCTCGCCCCTTGGGCCCGGATCCTTTGAAAAATCGTTTACATAAAGTTTGATATGCTGGGAAATCACTGTTTTATCTAATTCCTGGGCATGTTTTTCAATATAGTCATAGGCCATATCCGGATTCGAAAATGCATGGTCAATACTGATCTTGATCAATGCTTCCACAGTCCTGGCAAAAGATTTCCCCAAATTTCTTTTGATAGCAATGCAGCCCAAAGGAATGGGCAGGCCTGTGGTGTCCTCCCACCATTGCCCTAAGTCCGTCTTCATTTCAAGATTGAAATTCTGATAAACAAACCGTCCCTCATGGATGATCACCCCGAAATCTGCCTTTTTTTTAAGGACTGCGGGCATGATCTGTTCAAAGGGCATGGCCTTTACCGTGAAATCCATGCCGGGAAATTTTGCTTCCAGGAAAAAGCGAAAAAGATAAAAGGCGGTGGTCCCAGTCCCCGGAATAGCCACCACCGGCTTTTTGGTATCACCAAAGTTTAAGCCTGGCAGCGATATGATCAATGGTCCGCATCCTTCACCCAGGGCAGAACCGGCGCGTAACAAAGCATAGTCATCTAAAAGATTTCCCAAAGCGGCAAAGGAGAGCTTTGTAATATCATGCTTGCCTTTGGCAGCATCCTGGTTCAGGGTTTGAACATCTTCCAGTACAACATCGAATGCAAGACCTGCCAGATCAATCAGATTCCGGGCAATGCCTTTAAATATAAAGGTGTCATTGGGGCAGGGCGAATAGGCCAGGCTGTATTTTTTATTCTCTTCCATGGGGCATTATTATCAGATATCCGGCAGGAAAGGCAATCGTGATCCATAAAAAAGCAGTTCAAAATCCCATAGGTTTTGTCTCTTTCCATCTGGTTAAGACCCATCTCATTCAATATTCCGGATCAGCAGTATAGTAATTGACACCAAATTTTATTTCCGAGTCGCTCCATTCACCATTGCCGAATTCATTCCATCCCTTTACCCAGGCACTGTAAGTCCCGTTTTCAAGAGTCTTGTCCAGGGTGACAGAGCAAGTGCCATCCACGCAAACTGCATCGGGGTAACAGGGGGAATGATTGTAAAGTTCATACCATTGAGAGAATTTATAACCATTGGGACCGCTGATATATAGTTTGTACCAATCGGATTTCGTATCCTCTGTCCAGGAGATGGTGGGTGTGGTGTCGTATATGATGCCTGCAGGGGAGATGACTGTGATGATTTCCGGCTTTAGATCCGAAGTGGAAACAGTAAAACTGGATTTTTCGCTCCATTGGGAATACCCGTCTGTATTGAAGCCCATGACCCAGGCATCATAAGTCCCTTCAGGCATTTTTTGATCAATGGTTACCGAGCATTGGCCATCGGTGCATGCCGCCTCATCAAAATCCTTGGTATTGTCTTCGGTTTCAAACCACCTGGCATATTTGTAAGTCCGGCTGCCGCTCTGTTCAACCAGATATACTTTGTACCAGGTTGCCATGGAATGCACACTCCAGGCCAGATTCGGGGTGGTATCAGAGGTGGTTCCGGTGGGGGAAGTAATCATCGGTTTGTTGGATTCAACCCTGACGGCCCGGTAGGTATAATCCGTGTTTGGATCAAACCAGAAGGCAAATTCACCGCTTTCAGATACCGCACCAGTGACATTTGTACCGTCAGCATAAAACAAATTGAGTCCACCATCGGAATCCACAGTATAGGTGATTTGATCCCCTTTGGGGTCCGTTCCCTTACCATTCCCGTCAAATAAAATGTTCGATGGTTCGATTCCCAAGGGTTTAAGAATGGTGGTCCTGTACAAGCCAAGCAATGAGGTCCGGCTCACGTTGGATCCGTTTTTGATCCCGATAAAAGAGTTTTGCCCGTAGGCATAGCCACTGGCCATTTCAGTCACCAAAATGATTTCTTCGCCCGTACCAATGGCGTATTGTGCATCTTCTGTATTGGTTGTGGCCGTTATTTCTTCCACAGGCTCCCCGTCAAAGGAGACTTCGTTTATTTTCAAGGTGACCTCTCTGGGTCCCATATGACCATATTGATCGGTTACCGTCCAAATCATGGTGATTTCATTAAAGGCGCCTGCGTTATACTCCTGGGCATGGAAGCGCCCGTTCAAGGCACTGAAGGCTTGGCCGAAATCCACCAGTCTGACCATATTCCATGTGGTGTCTCCCCCTTCAATGGCGACAAGAATTCCACCGGAAGCTGATACATACCCTTCGAGGGTATGAAGGGGCAGGTGAATGGTGATTTGACCGTCTAATCCCACGGAGTAGGTGAATCGGTCAGAGGAACCATAGAGGCCAGTTCCATCTCCGTCAAACCTGATTTTACCTTCCGCTACATAGCCGGTCTGGGTGTTGATCTGGTAAGCGTAAATACCATTTAAAGAGGTATTGTCATATGCGGATACCACCGCTGCCAGCAAAAGAAAAAATGCAGTGGCAAAAATTAATTTTTTTGTCTGTTTGTATAAAGGATAATGCCCCATGTTTTTTTCCCCTCCCTATTTCGAACTTGCCTTTTGCCGAGGCTGCCCAGTTAAGATTGTCTTTTTTTGTTTGACTATTATAAGGATACTAAAATTGCCAGGGGCTGTTCAATCCGGGGAAACCTGTATTTTGGGGTAAGGGTAATTAGGTAGGCGGGTTTGATTTGAAATGTATTCAGGCCTCAATGATACCTTTTTTAATGGCATATTTCACAAGCTGGGCAACATTTTTAACCCCAAGCTTTTCCATGATATTGGCCCGGTGGGTCTCAACGGTTTTGATGCTGATAAAAAGATTATTAGCAATTGCTTTGCTGCTGTGACCCTCGCAGATTTGCTCCACAATCTCTTCTTCCCTTTGAGTTAGAAGTTGCTGAGAAGGAGGCGTCTTGGGGGGAGAAGGCATGGAATCAAAGGAAAGATTGATGAATTTCTCATCCCGCTGCAAGGCCCGGATGGCATATATGAGATTGTCAAAGGCATCATCTTTAACCACATATCCGTTGATGCCTGCTTCCAATGCCTTTTCAACCAGAATGGGGTCTTTGTGCATGGATAAAAGCAAAATACGAGTGTCCGGGTTCTGGGCGAGGATTTTTTTGGATGCTTCAATTCCGTCAATATCGGGCAGGGAGATATCCATGACAATAATGTCTGCATGGATTTTGGCTGCAAGCTGGACTGCCGCACGGCCTTCGCCGCACTCTGCCACCACTTCCATATCATCCACCGGTGTAAAAAGAGTGGCAATCCCCTGCCTGAAAATTCTGTGGTCATCCACCAGCATTACCCGGATCATATGGTATTCGCCCTTACCCAGATACGCATCTTTGTTCCTTTGCCTTTTAGGTTTCTTATCTGCAGCTTTCCATCCAAAAGATCCATACGTTCTTTAATAGTGGAAAGCCCCATGCCCTTGCCGGTTTTTGATATTTTCGGGTAGTCAAACCCGACGCCGTCATCTGCTATGGTCATTTCAAGCATGGAACCATTGTAATGTAAAGTGATATTTATATGGGCTGCCTTAGCATACTTCAGGGCGTTGCCCACAGCTTCCTGAAAGATCCTGAATATATTGTCCTCCACTGAGGAAGACAGCCTTGGAATGGTTTTTGATACCACTTTTACGATGGTATCGGTACCATTGCCAATGCGGTCTGCATAGCTTTTAATGGCTGAATCCAATCCCGCCTTGTCCAGAAGTGCCGGTCTCAGCCCCATGGAAATATTGCGCAGCTCTTCAATACTTCCTGAGACCTCCTGGATGATATCCTCAATATCGTTGTTTTGCATCTTTTGGTTAGTTCGTTGCAGATTGAATTTTACTGCCAGCATGTTTTGCCCAAGCCCATCATGCAGTTCCCTTGCCAATCGTTTCCTTTCATTTTCGTGGGCAACGAGTATCTTGCCGGACAGGGAAGCTGCTTTGTGTTGAATCCTGTTGAACCGCATACCCAGGGCATAAACAAGGCAGATCATAAACAAAAGCCCCATGTGGTCGTCGAATCTGAGCAAAGTGGCATAGTATTTATTCAATGCCGGGATGCCCAGGCTGAAAAGAGCATAAAATAATCCACTGAGGATGACGGAGGCAGATCCGAGAATCACGGGGAAAAACTCGGGTACTTTCCGCCGGATGGCATATTGGATGACATAAAGTCCCAAAATGCTGGTCCATACTATCTGAACCAGCCATAAATGGCTGATCAGACTGAAGGCGGCATAATTAAAATTTGCGAAAAACAGGGTTGCCAGGGCAAATCCAAGTGAAAAGAAAACCGTATGTTTGATAACAGGGGTAATCGAATAATTGGCGAAGCTGACAAAAAACATGAGCATGGTGACCGGTATCAGCGGCATGAACATCAGCAGTACTGCTTCAACAACAGGTGTTTTCAGGCCGGTTTCAAAAAACATCTGGCTGTCCAGTATGATACTGAGAATAAACAACAAGGCAAAGAGAGCAAAATAGATATACTCTTTTTCCCTGGACCCGGTGATATAAAAAAAACAACAAGAGATGAAAAGAGACAGTATAAGGGTGAGGAAAATGGTTTCTTCAATGATGACCATCTTTTCCCGGCGATGCTTTTCCTTGAGGAGGACCAGGTACTTGTCCAGGAGCGGCCGGTCTGTCACAAGCCCGGACCCCATTTCAAGACTCATTACCCGGATGGCAAGGCAGTTCATCCTGCCGGGTTTGATAAGGCCTTGGGGCACTTTATAGAGCCTTTCGCCCCTGGTTTCCACAAACCATCTGCCAAATTTCCCTGTGGAACCTATTTTTGTGCCATTGAGAAAAGTCTGGTCTGCATTATGAACCTGCCCCAGGAACAGGCCGAGCCCATTATCTTCAAAATCGGCCTGAACAGTGAAATTAATCCTGTACCATCCCATATATTTATTACTTTTAAATCCCTGTTCCTGCCATGAGCCTGGAATATTTATTTTGGACCAATCTGAATCATCCAGGTTTGGATCAGCCCAGGCAAGATTGTCTCCGGCTTTAAATAGATATTCCCCCTGGAGGGGGCCGACAAAAGCCTCCGCTGTTAAAGGATTTGGGAGGGCTATAAACAGCAGTAAAAGAACAGCGAGCCCCATTAATTGAAAGGATCTGAAAAGAGAGTAAATTGCCTTTTCAAATTTTCGCAGGAAACGCAATAAAGATTCCTTTATAGATACCATGAGCATGCTTTTTCCAGAATTTTCCTCCACGCTAACCCGGATATTTCACGAATCGAGTTTGTTTTAGCTGCAAGTTGCAGGGCATGCTGCTGTAATTATTTACCGCAAATGCCCTGCAACGCGGCAGATGAGACAA